>CAYMMN010000247.1:0-5263 GCA_964391495.1 uncultured Flavobacteriales bacterium
CTCATGTTCTTTAAGACGGATAAATCCTCTTGCGGTGTCGGCATTTTTTACAACGATATAATTAAGAAAAGCTTCCTGTTCAAAATCGAATTCGGCTTTGCCGGCGGCGTCACTTGGTTTGGTTACGCGGACATTGGCTTTCACACCATTGGTTGAATTCACTGCTGTATCCTGCCAAAGTGTAACACTTGCTGCCTGGACCGGAAGTGATAAAGAATCCAAAACAGTAACGATAGCCCGGGTAGGACCATCTTTTTTACAGGACAAAAATGTCATCGTACAAAACAAGCAAACCATGACCAGGCCTGTTATGAGACCGCTTCTTTCTTTATTCATCTGATTTTGGTTAATATTGTGGGCTCAGCCCAACGTATTACAAAAATAGCAGAAAAAATGAAGAAATCCATACTTTTTCTTACACTCATTTTGCTTGCGGTAAAATTCACAACCGCGCAGCCGGATTCGACAATCGTACAAAAAGACACGGCAACAATTGATCGAATTGTAGAAATCAAGACTGATTTCGGTGTTATGAAGGTGAAATTGTACAATGCGACGCCTCAACACAGAGATAATTTTATCAAGCTGGTACAGGCCGGTTTTTACGACAGTCTGCTTTTTCACCGTGTGATAAAAAGCTTTATGATCCAGGGTGGAGATCCTTTGTCAAAGAATGCGCAACCCGGAGTGATGCTCGGAAATGGTGATGTCGGATATACTGTCCCTGCGGAATTTGTGGATTCCATTTTCCATAAGAAAGGAACACTCTGCGCTGCGCGAACTGAGAATCCGGAGAAGGCTTCCAGTGGTTGCCAGTTTTATATTGTACAAGGACAAGCATACACACCTGAGCAATTGAACATGATGGAAATTCAACGTCGCATCAAACTGAATGATGCGCAAAAAAATATTTACATGACACTTGGCGGAACTCCATTTCTGGATCATAACTATACGGTATTTGGTGAAGTCATCGAAGGTCTCGATGTCATCGACAAAATTGCCGCCGTCCAAACAGCCCCCGGCGATCGTCCGGTTCAGGATGTGAGGATGTATATGAAAGTAGTTCAGTGAGAGGATTTGTGATTGTAGATTTTAGATTGATGATTGATGATTTAATTCCAATCAACAATAAATCTACAATCTAAAATCTACAATCAACAATTCCGAGTCCCCCGTCCCCCGCCTCTCGTCCCTCTTAAGCTATGCAAGAAAAAATAAAATCCCTCATCGCCGAAGTAGAATCCTACACTGCTGCAACCAAGGAGCAGTTGGAGGCTTTCCGTATTAAATACCTTTCTAAAAAAGGAATCCTTACGGATCTTTTCGCGGAGATGAAAAATATTCAGCCGGAACAAAGGAAGTCATTCGGACAACTGGTGAATGAATTGAAAGTAAAAGCGGAAGAGAAGTTAAGTGTTTTTCAAACCGCTCTTGAAGATGCAGCGGATTCCGGCAGTGCTTCGGATATTGATCTGACGCTACCTTCGGAGCCGCATGCTTTGGGTTCAAGGCATCCGATATCTCTTGCAAGAAATCGCATTCTGGATATTTTCAAACGTATTGGTTTTACTGTTGCTGACGGTCCGGAGATAGAAGACGATTGGCATAATTTTACCGCTCTGAATTTTCCGGAGAATCACCCTGCTCGTGATATGCAGGATACATTTTTCATCGAACAAAAAGACGGAAGCGATTCTGTCGCCCTGCGTACACATACTTCATCCGTGCAAGTGAGAGTGATGGAGACTACAAAACCTCCCATCCGCATTCTCGCACCCGGACGCGTGTACAGAAACGAAGCCATCTCCGCACGCGCGCATTGTTTCTTTCATCAGGTGGAAGGTTTGTATATTGATGAAGGTGTTTCTTTCGCGGACATGAAACAAACGCTTCTTTATTTCGCGAAGGAAATGTTCGGAGAAGGAACAGAAATTCGTTTGCGTCCTTCTTATTTTCCATTCACCGAACCATCCGCGGAAATGGATGTAACCTGCAGTATCTGTAAGGGCAAAGGTTGTAATGTATGCAAATACACGGGTTGGCTTGAGATCATGGGCTGCGGTATGGTTGACCCGAATGTTTTGAAAAATTGCAATATTGATCCGGAAAAATACACCGGTTATGCTTTCGGTATGGGCATCGAGCGAATCGCCATGTTGCTTTACAACGTAAAAGACCTGCGCCTCTTCTCCGAAAACGATGTTCGCTTTCTTGCACAGTTTAAGGCGGAAGCGTAGATGGTTGTTAGATTTTAGATTTTAGATTTTAGTTGTTTGTGGTTAGTTTTTAGATATTTGATTGAATTCGGAATAGATGTGATTGAATTCTTTGTTTCAATTCCGAAATCAACAAGTCAACCTTTTGATTCCTAAAAAGGCAAATAAAAAAGAGTATAAAATCTATTTCAAAATTCTCCCATCCCCTAACAACTAACAACTAACAACTAACAACTAAAGTATGCTCCGCCTCCAATCCCTGCTCATCCTTCTTCTGCTCTGCGTGGCGGCTTACTTTGCACAGGCACAGGAAGCGCCGTATCGGCCGTTGAGGATACAACAGGATATTCAGCTGGATGGAAAGTTGGAAGAACCGGACTGGAGCAAGGCTGAGTTGATTGATGATTTCATGCAGGAAGATCCTTACGCCGGTGCTATCCCGACAGAGCAAACGAACTGCTATATCATGTACACCGACGAATACCTATACGTGGGTGTTCGTGCATTCGACAGGGATCCGTCGAAGATTCTGCGATATGGTCTGGAACGTGATTACGATATCAACAAAGACGACGGCATCGCTTTTATTGTAGATACATACAATGATAAAAGTTCAGGATTGGTTTTTACATCCAATACACTTGGCGCGCGATGGGATGAAGAGTTCACCAGCGATGGTGGTAATGAGAATGAAAACTACAATACATTCTGGGACGCTGTTTCACATGTAGATTCCCTGGGTTATACCATGGAATTTAAAATTCCCTTTTCTTCTCTGCGTTTTCAAAGCAAAGATGTTGTGAAAATGGGTTTCCGTTTTGTACGTCTGATCAAACGAAAAAACGAATACCTGATTTATCCAAAATGTGATGTAAAGATCAGCAACCCTTATTTCAAAGTATCGCTGGCAAGGGAAATGGAATTTACGGCATTGAAGACGCACAAGCCTTTTTACATTATTCCATATGCAATCGCGGGTTATCAGGAGAGCAGTCAGCTTAACAGCAACGGCACCGCCTATGAAACGACACGCGAGTTTATGCCCAGAAAAAAATTCGCGTCGGACGAAACCGTTGACAAAATCATAAGCAATATTGGAGCAGACGTAAAATATGGATTGAGTAAAAATTTTACTCTGGATTTTACAGTGAATACTGATTTCGCCCAGGCGGAAGTAGATAACCGCATCATCAACCTGAGTAAATACGAAGTGAACCTGCCGGAGAAAAGAGGATTTTTCCTGGAGTCAAGAAATTATCTCGGATACAGTTTTGCTTCCGGAACGCAAATGTTCATTTCACGGAGTATCGGAAGAGAAAATAACCAGGTAGTTCCAATCGTAACGGGTGCACGCATCACGGGAAAGAGCCGCGGCTGGCAAATGGGTTTTCTTGAAATGCAAACGAAAGGAATTTCAGAAGCCGGAATTGATCCGCACAATTTTTTTGTTTTCAGAACAAGAAAGGATGTAGACAAGTATGGAAGTTTTGTTGGAGGAATCATCACAAATCGTCTTAATACAAATGCCGGACAAGCATCCGGACAAACTATAGGCTGGGATGTCGTTCAGTTTCTGAACCGACAGGTTGTGTTGGTAGGAGGAATGGTGGGGACGTTTGAAAATCTGAAATTCACTCCGAGCGGAAAGAACTTTTTTTCTTCACCCATGCACTATGAGCTGGCTTTGTTCAGAAACGCAAGAGAAGGCTGGTACTATTCTTTACAGGGAGATTTTATCGGAGAAGATTTTAATCCTGCCATGGGCTTCGCTCCGGAAAATGATTTGTGGAACGCGAATGTAGGAGTAGGAAATCAGATCAAAGCGAAGGACGCAAGTAAAATCCAGTACATCGCCTTAAGTACAAATACTAATTACAAAGCCAAAGCGATTTCCGGATTTACCGAAACACGTTATGTGAATGTACAGGCAGACATTATCTGGAAAAGCGGCGCGGAACTGGTGATCACTCCCTATTCATTCCTTGAAGACAGAATTTTTGATGAATTCGGTCTTGGTAAAAACATCACCATTCAGCCTGGTTTGTACAACATGATCTCATCAACCATGGATCTGACCGGGCCCAAGAAGAATAACCTGAATGGAAGTATTGGTGCAACATACGGCAGATTTTACAGCGGGAAGCGGATTTCCATTTCTCCTTCTGTTCAATATAATTTTTCCAGCCATCTCCTGGCCGGAATCGACTACGAATTCAATCACATTCAATTTCCGGATGAATTTTCTACCAGCGGAAATGGATTGTTTGAAACAAATCTTGTTCGCTTAAGTCTGTCTTATTATTTGTCTTCAAAATTTTCTGTGAAACTATTCACACAGCATGAAGATATTTCAAAAGAAGTTAGCAGCAATCTCCGGATTCGCTACAATCCAAAGGAAGGAACAGATCTTTATATTGTATTCAACCAGGGACTGAATATGCGTCGTGATATTTTTGAGCCACACAAAGAGCTGATAAAAGAGCAGGCCATCACTGTGAAATTCATCAAAACGATTGGTGTTTAAGCGGATTGTTGAGCAGCGAATAAATCACCGAATCCAGAAATTTTCCATCGTAATAATAATTTTCACGGAAGTGTGCTTCTTTTACAAATCCACACTTCTCGAGCATTTTTGCAGACCGAAGATTATTAGGATTAATATTTGCTTCAATGGAATGTAATCCCATTTCACGGAAACCAAAATCGATTGTCTTTTTTGCTGCTTCCATCATCAAACCTTTGCCCTGAAAATCGGGATGCAGGAGATAACCAATCTCCGCACGAAAATGCGCTTTTGTAATATTCCAAAAACCCATGGTGCCAATTAAGCGGGAAGTTCCGTGTAAGGATACACCCCATGTAATCCCAATATTACTATCAATGTCATGGTCAATCAAACGAATGAGATTTTCCGCGTCAGCAATCGTTTTTGCACGTGGTCGATCCAGAAATTGCATCACCCTTTCATCGGAACGCATTTCGAAAAGTGCTTGCGCATCTTCCATAAGTATGCGGCGAAGCTGGAGTCGTTCTGTTTTTAATTC
>CAYMMN010000248.1:0-5232 GCA_964391495.1 uncultured Flavobacteriales bacterium
AGAGAAGGCGCCATAAAAGGCAACCAATAACGGATCAGTACAAGATCAGGTTTTTGTGAAATGATTTGTTTTGCTGTCTTGAACCAGGACAAAGGATTAATCGAACTGATCGTAGAAGATATTTTCAAATCAGCAGGAGCCGGACCATCCGAAAACTGGGATGTACCCGGAAAAAGAATTCCGGGATATTGATAGTAATATGAAAATAATTCACAATCCATCCCTTCATCGATGAAGGCTTTTGCAAGCGCTTCATTCAAATCAGCGATTCCACCGCGCAATGGGTAGGCCGGACCAATAATGATTATTTTCAAAGGATTCAGATTATTGGGAGAACTCAAAGATTACAGGTCTTCTCCACAAGATATGAATTTCTGTCGCTCGAACTTCGTGAGATCAGTTCACCGAGGAATCCTGCGAGGAACATCTGTGTACCCAGAATCATGGACGTAAGTGCTATGTAAAAAGAAGGTCTTTCTGTGAGCAGACGCGCCGGGAGATTGTAATACACATTGTACAATTTACTCAATCCAAGATACAAGGCGGTAATGAAACCGATCGCGAACATGATGGAACCCAGCAAACCGAAAATATGCATCGGACGTTTGCCGAATCTTGAAACAAAAGTAATCGACAATAAATCCAGAAATCCGTTTACAAATCTTTCAAGACCAAATTTTGTCACTCCGTATTTGCGGGCTCTGTGCTCAACAATCTTCTCTCCTATTTTGCGAAAACCTGCCCATTTGGCAAGGACCGGAATGTAACGGTGCATTTCCCCGTATACTTCAATACTCTTGACTACATCTTTGCGATACGATTTTAGTCCGCAATTGAAATCATGGAGGTTATTGATACCGGACATTTTTCGTGTCGCCCAGTTAAAAAATTTACTTGGAATTGTTTTTGAAAGCGGATCGTATCTTTTTTTCTTCCAGCCGGAAATCAAATCGAAGCCTCCGTGTTTGATCAGACGGAAAAGTTCCGGAATTTCATCCGGGCTATCCTGCAAATCAGCATCCATGGTGATCACTACGTCGCCTTTGGTTGCAGCGAAACCCTGATTCAGAGCGGCTGATTTGCCATAGTTTCGACGGAACCGAATGCCTTTTACGGCAGGGTTTTCTTTACCCAACTCTTCGATCAGGCTCCAGGAATTATCCTTACTGCCGTCATCTACAAAAATAATTTCATAGGTATACGCATTGGCTTGCATCACCCTGACGATCCAATCGTGTAATTCACGAAGCGATTCGTCTTCGTTGAATAAAGGAATAACAACAGAAATATCCACCGTATCTATTTTATCCGAGATTGTTGCTGGTAAATGGATTTTCTTCTTTTTTCAAAAAGATAGAAATCAACAGAGAAAAGACAAATCCCATGAACGTGATCCCAAGCACTGAGAAGATAAACAACCAGGTTGGTGTCATAAATCTTTTGGTGTAATCCATTGCGACTGCAATCTGCTCCTCACTCATTCCTTGCTCTGTAAGCTGCTGTTGTGACATGTCCATGATTTTCTGGATCATCTCAGGAGCAATCACCGTGAAGAATAACAAAGTAAAGATCCCGGAAATGATTCCTCCAAAAATGGAAATTAAAGTGCCCGTTCCCAGTGCCTTTCCATAAGCAATCTGACCGGCTAAATCCTGATCACGATGACTCTTGATCCCCAGAACGATGAACAGTATCAATAAAACCCATCCGACATATTGCGGAGCCTTGGATTTAACATCTGTTCCAAGAAAATAAAAAATCAGCATAACGGCAGCACTGGCAAGGCCATACATTACACCATAAGTAATCGCGACTTTCGTTTGAGAACGGGGATTTTCCATTTGAATAAAATTGAGATGCTTGCAAACCTACGTGAAATCTGCTAATAGGCAAAAGAAAATACGGTTTCTCTCCTCCTACTTTTTAACAGCAATTCCCTGCTTTTCACTGCCTTGACTTCGATCAAAAAAAATGCAGAAAAGATGCAAAGGAATCTCTAAAAATTGCTTTTTATTCTCGCTGATTGTTTACTTTTGCGTACGGGTAAGTCCTATACGACCAGCTCCTGCTAACCTCCCCAGGCCGGGAACGGAGCAAGGATACGCGGTTGAGCGGTGCGATATAGTCAGCTTACCCGTTTTTTATATTCTTTACTTTTTATACTTTTCATAAAATACTTATAATCAATTAGTTGTAATTTAATTTTCGAGCCATTCATATTTCCGTTTTATCACCTTTGGGAATCAAAATCAAATTTGGTTGAATCAATAAAGCATTAGAATTTCTCTGATTCGGAAAATATTTATTCCAAAAAAATCAGAAACATTTCCCTGCTCTGGAAGAAAATAAACTAATTTTAGGTGCTCATAAATGCAGCATTAAAAACCTCTCACATGAAATTCTTTATTGATACAGCCAATCTTTCTCAAATAAAAGAAGCCCAGGATTTGGGTGTATTGGATGGCGTTACTACCAACCCTTCGTTGATGGCAAAAGAAGGAATTACCGGACAGGATAATATCCTGAAACATTATGTAGATATCTGCAATATTGTAACCGGTGATGTCAGTGCTGAAGTTATATCAACGGATTTCAAAGGTATTGTGGAAGAAGGCGAAATGCTTGCTTCCCTGCACAAACAAATTGTGGTGAAAGTACCGATGATCAAAGATGGTGTAAAAGCCCTCAGATATTTTTCAAATAAAGGAATCAAAACCAATTGCACACTTGTATTTTCTGCCGGTCAGGCTTTGCTGGCTGCCAAAGCGGGTGCAACCTATGTTTCTCCATTTATTGGACGCCTTGACGATATCAACCTCGACGGTATGGATCTCATTCACCAGATCGTTCACATTTACCGTACCTACGATTTCGGAACTCAGGTATTAGCCGCTTCTATTCGCAGCCCATTGCACATTGTAAAATGCGCTGAAGCCGGCGCGGATGTCGCTACCTGCCCTCTTTCCGCGATTCTAGATCTCCTGAAACATCCTCTTACTGATATTGGTCTTGCTAAATTCCTTGCTGATGCCAAAAAGTTCAGCGATGTAGCAGTAAAATAATACATGATTTGAGAATATTCCGGATTGTTTAATAACTGACAACCCATTTAACATGCTCCTGAAGATCTTTCCTGATAATATGAATGATCGTTATATCGACAGAGCTGTGAAGCTGCTTAGGGATGGTGGCGTTGTGGTTGTTCCCACTGATACAATCTATGCTCTTGCATGTGATATCAAGAGAAGCGATGCCTTTGAACGGATCTGTCAGATCAAACAGGTAAAAATTGACAAAGCGAATTTTTCATTTATCTGCTATGACCTGAGTAATATCTCAGATTTTACCAAACCATTCAGTACTGCCGTTTTTCGTTTGATGAAGAATTCGCTGCCTGGTCCATTTACTTTTATCCTGAATGCGAACAGTAATGTTCCGACCATTTTCAAATCGAATAAAAAAACTATCGGAATCCGCGTGCCGGATAACAATATAACCCGACGACTTGTGAAAGAACTCGGCAATCCGATTATGGTTACTACTGTTCCGGGTGGAAATGATATCGAAGGATATTCCTCTGACCCTCTCGAAATCGATGCAAGAATCGGCGAACAGGTAGATCTCGTTATCGATGGTGGTTACAGTGAACTTGAACCATCCACAATCATTGATTGTACCGACAATGATCCTGTGATCATTCGTCAGGGTAAGGGGATTGTTGAATTGATGTAAGTTTTTTTGTTCCTGTCACCCTTGAATTTGTCGGAAAGCAATGGGAAGACATTTGATCATATCCGTAGGCAGCATTCCTGTTTCGGTTTTTATTTTGGCTGCCGCATCACCAGCCAGTCCATGAAGGTAAACTCCTAGTCTTGCTGCGTCAAAGGATGAATAACCCTGAGCCAGCAACGCAAGAATAATTCCCGTCAACACATCTCCGCTCCCACCCTTTGCCATGCCCGGATTGCCAGATGAATTAAACGATGCATGACCGTCAGGACCAACAATACATGTGTGCGCACCTTTCAGGACTACATAAACTTTGTACTTTTTGGCAAACTCAGTTTGCATTTCCATTCGCTCAAAATCATTTTTGGTCTCCTTCGTGAGTCTTGAAAATTCCTTGATGTGAGGAGTCAGAATTGAATTCTCCGGAATGTATTCCATCCAATCAGGATGCTGAGATAAAATATTAATTGCATCCGCATCCAGCAAAACAGGTTTTCTGAAACTGTAAAGCAAATGTCTCAGTGTCTCCCAGGTTAATGAATCTGTTCCGATACCAGGGCCAATTCCAACAGCTGAAAAATTCGAAAAATCAGGTAAGTCCGAAATGTTATTTTCATTGGCATCAATTTGCAACATTGCTTCTGGAACAGCTGTTTGCAAAATATTTGTACCGCATGCAGGGACATGCACAGTCAGCAACCCAACACCGGCTCTTAAGCATCCTTTAGATGCAAGCACAGCAGCTCCCATTTTCCCTTTACTTCCACTGATAAGTAATGCATGACCATAATTTCCTTTGTGCGAAAATTTTAATCGTTTACGTAACAAGGGAACTGCATCCTGATGCGTAAAGTAATTCCACTTAGTCTCCAGCTGACGAATAAATTGAGGATGCAAACGAATATCCAACACTTCAAACTTACCACAGTACTTTCCAGTCGATGGAAACATGAAAGAAAGTTTCGGAAACTGAAAAGTAAGCGTAACATTCGCGTGAACAATTGCTGTTTCATTTATAGCCGGAGCATCGGCATACAATCCTGAAGGAATATCAATAGAAACAACAAATACTTTTGATCCATTTATTTCTTCGATCACTTTTGCAGCTATTCCATCGACAGCCCGATTCAATCCACTACCAAAAATTGCATCCACCACTATTTCATCACCGGAAATGAAGGGAATATCTTTCTCCAGTTTAATATCCTGGATTACGCCGGGATCCATTGCCATCAAACGCTTTTCATTTTCCTTGAAGTCATCGGATGACTTTTGCCCGGTCCGAATGGTAAACACTTCAACGCTATAACCGGAGTGAATCAACATTCGGCCAATAGCAAGACCATCCCCTCCATTGTTTCCGGGTCCGCAAAAGATCTTGATGGTTCTGTCTTTCGAAAAATGATTTTCTATCCAACGGCAACAGGCACTGGCTGCTCGTTCCATCAAATCAATTGATAAAACCGGTTCATGAGCAATCGTATATTGATCAGCTTCACGGAT
>CAYMMN010000249.1:0-5169 GCA_964391495.1 uncultured Flavobacteriales bacterium
AGATTCCTTCGAAACTTCTGCTGATTGGTGATGGTCCTGACCGTGGTAAGATTGAAAAAGAATGCCGGGAAAGTTCAGCATGTGATCACATCCGCTTTCTTGGAAAGCTCGAAGCCGTAGAAGAAATTTTATCCATCGGTGATTTATTTATTCTTCCATCTGAAACCGAAAGTTTTGGTCTGGCCGCTCTGGAAGCGATGGCTTGTCAGGTTCCTGTCATCTCCACCAATACAGGTGGTATTCCGGAATTAAATGTTCAGGGAGTAACCGGTTTTATGAGTAATGTCGGTGATGTAGAAGACATGGCTAAAAACGCGATCTATGTTTTGGAAGATGAAGAACGCCTTCTAAAATTCAAGCATCAGGCATTAGAACACGCGAAGACATTCGACATCAAAAGAATCATGCCTGTGTACGAACGCTTGTATGAAAAAGTAATTGCCCGTAAACACTGAAAATAATCAAACGAATATGAATTTTCTCTATCTCAAAGCTCTCCACATTATTTTTGTGGTCACCTGGTTTGCCGGACTGTTTTATATCGTAAGGATATTTGTTTACCACAGTGAAGCTGCAGGTAAAACTGAACCGGAACGGAGCATTTTGATGAATCATTTTAAGAAGGCCGCACGACCTTTATGGTACGGAATAACATGGCCTTCCGCTATCGGAACATATGTTTTCGGAACATGGATGATTGTCCAGGTTTATCCCTGGCCGATGCCTTCCTGGCTTTTGCTCAAATTGGGATTTATTCTCGCGCTGACATTGTATCATTTGCAATGTGGAATTATGTTCCGACGTTTTCAAAAAGATGAAATTCGTTACAGTGGTTTCAAACTCCGTCTCTGGAATGAAGTTGCTACGATCATTCTTGTATCTGTTGTGTTTATTGTTGTCCTCAGAGATACCACCAATTGGCTGTACGGACTGGTAGGATTATTGATTTTTTCCGGATTACTCCTCGTCGCGATCAATGTTTACAAAAAGGTGAGGGAGAAGTCTGAGAAAAGCTGAGTTAGTGAATTTTGGTCGTGTCTGTTGCACAGGTTAATTTTCTGTTACCCCTAAATTATTAGCCATGAAAAAAACAATTCTCTTCACCCTTGCTTTAGCCGTATCTTTTTTATTTGGTTTTGCTTTCAAGTCGATGACTTCAAACTCTTCCGAAGAAAGTCAGAAATTAAAGAGAGTCACCGGTATTGGTGGTATCTTTTTTAAGTGCAAAGATCCCGGGAAAATGAGAGAATGGTATAAAACTCATCTGGGTTTGGTTACCAATCAATACGGTTCAGTATTCGAATGGAGACAAGCGACTGATTCCTCAAAAAAAGGATTTTTGCAATGGAGCCCATTCTCTGAGAAGACAAAATACTTTGAACCTTCTACAAAGGAGTTTATGATCAATTACCGGGTTGCTAATCTGGAAGCGCTTGTTGATTCTCTCAAAAAAGAAGGAGTGAATGTGACTGACACCATCGAGGCATTTGATTATGGTAAATTCGTACACATCATGGATATCGAAGGAAATAAAATTGAACTCTGGGAACCGAATGATGTAGAATATGAAAAGATGGGAATTCAGATGGGCAGTGAAACGACGAAATAATTTTCAAAGACAAAAAATTTAATCATAAAATTTACAGACAAAAAAAAATCAGGAGGATAGATTATCCACCTGATTTTTTTGCTTTGTAACCGGCGGCAAGCAGCAGCGCAAGAATTCTATCCCGGTGATCGCCCTGAATCAGGATTTCTCCATCTTTTACGGATCCGCCCACGCCACATTTTGATTTCAATTCACGTCCGAGTTTTTCCAGATCTTCATCCTTACCTGTAAAGCCGGTAATAAGCGTGACAGCTTTACCACCACGATTTTTTTTATCGAGCTGAACTTTTAATTCCTGTTTATCCGGTGGGAGCGTAACCAGTCCGCTCACAGGTTTTACCTGGTACTGAAAATCAGGATTGGTTGAATAGACAACGCCACTTTGAGGTTTAGATTTTTTTGACATGCAATTTGAATTATCCGGATAAAATCAGGAAAAGAACTGTTGTAAAATTTTTGGTATGAAAATAATCAGACCAATAATAGCGGACATAATTGAAGCAAATAACACAGCTGCAGCTGCGACATCTTTTGCCAAGCCGGCTTTTTCCTGAATGTGTGGGGAAGCAATATCTACAGTCACTTCCAGAGAAGTGTTTAATAATTCAGCAACGAAAACGGAACCGATGCAGAATAAAATGATGCACCATTCCACAGGAGAAAGTTTAAAATAAAAAGCGCTTATGATTACCAACACAGCCATGATCCCATGAATTTTCATGTTGAACTGACTGCGAAATGCAGCGGCCATTCCTGTTAGTGCAGGTTTAAAAAAATTGGAAACCGATTTGGGTTCTTTCGAATTCATTATTTATAGTTCCTTTGGTAAGACCCATACATCCAGGGATAAAGGGACAACTTTCACTTCAATAGTATCCTGCAATACCACTGGTTCTCCATCAATATGTCCTTTTAACTTTCCTGAATTCAGGATTCTGATGGACTTTCCACGTTTTCCGGAAAAATATCTGGAACGATGCAGACTATTGTTCATCATTCTGTAAATCAAATGTGGCGCCATGAGAAATGGAAATTTTTTCATCATGGAAATATCCAGCCATCCGTCTTTTACATCCGCGAAAGGAGCAATTACCGCGTTGTTTCCAAACTGTGAAGAGTTAGCAATGGTGAGGAGGAAACAATCCGCTTCAAAATTATCACCGTCAATTTCCAGATTAAATTTTCGGGAAGGATATTTGTAAAATTCAGTCAGCACAAGTTTTACATAAGTTGAATATCCGCGTGTACCTGCTTCCGCGAAAAGATGAGCAATGTGAGCATCAAATCCCATTCCGAAAGTACCCGCACAAAATCTGGAGTTTACCGTAGCGGTATCGATGCGCTCCGGTTTACCGCGATTGATAACATGCATTGCTTTTTTGAAATCAACGGGAATGTTCAGATGACGAGCCATTCCATTTCCTGATCCGGTAGGGATGATGCCAAGAGCGGTATTTGAACCGACCAGTCCGGCGCCGGCTTCATTGACGGAGCCATCACCACCGACAGTGACCACCAGTGCATCTCCACGCAATGCAGCTTCGCGGCTGAGTTCAGTAGCATGTTTTGGATATTCCGTATAAATGATTTCAGGATGATAGCGGGCAGGATCGATTCCGGATTGTATCCAATCCACGAAATGTTCCTTGTGCATTGCACCGGACTTGGGATTAATGATAAAACGGATTTTTTTCTGAGACATTATTTACCTGACTTGAGGACATCCATTTTGTTCATCACCATGGCATGGTTGAACTGCTGGATAATGGCTTTCAATTTCTGTTGCATTTGCAAACCTATAATCGTATCAGATGCGATCCGATTGCCGGAGAGCGAACTGTCTGCTGTAAAATTATACAATTTATTTTCAGAAAGGGTATCCAGCACCAGACTGTAATTCCCTTCGATCAGTTGATAGTTTTCATTGATAAAATTGATGGCATAACCGGTGGAAGAGGAGTCAAATACACTTGTGCCAAAACTAAAATAACTTTTGTCAAAATGGAGGTAATCCATGACACTTGGAAGAATATCAATTTGCTGTGTTGTTCGCATGGACCGGCCTTTCAGAGAACCATCCGGACGGAAAAACATCAATGGTATGGAGTACATTCCAACACGGTTCTGATAAAACTGTTCTTCGCTCAAAGCCGTGTGATCAGCAGTAATTACAAAGAGAGTATTTTGATACCAGGTTTGAGTGGAAGCGGCTTCGAAAAATTTCCGGAGTGAATAATCCGCATAGCGGATACTCTGGTGAATCGGAAGGCTTCCTTTGGCGAATCCGGTTTCGAGGGCTGCAGGAATTTTATACGGGTGATGAGAGGATATAGTAAAAACAGCGGATAAAAACGGCGGTTTCATTCGGGAACATTCGGTCACAACCCGGAGGAGAAATGGTTCATCATAAATTCCCCAGCTACCGTCAAAATCCGCGTCGTTGTTGTATTCCTTGCGTCCAAAATATCTTTTGAATCCCGACATCTTTACAAAATTATCGAAGCCCATGGTACCATTTGTACCACCATGAAAGAACTCCGTTGTGTAACCCTTTTCATTCAAATTGGAAGCCAGGCTGGTTACTGTATTCCCTGCATAAGCAGAGGTGATATAGGGTTCCTGCATCAATGCCGGAATTCCGGAAAGTATAGCCGGAATTCCTTCGATAGATCTTTTTCCATTCGCGTAAGCATTTTCAAATACCAGGCTGTGGTCCATGAGTGAATCCAGGAATGGGGTGTAGCCGGTTTTATTATTCAAGGCTCCGATGTATTCTTTTCCAAAACTCTCAAGTATAATTACCAC
This sequence comes from uncultured Flavobacteriales bacterium, assembly GCA_964391495.1. Classification (GTDB taxonomy): domain Bacteria; phylum Bacteroidota; class Bacteroidia; order AKYH767-A; family 2013-40CM-41-45; genus JADKJP01. The sequence continues at coordinate 4,415 of CAYMMN010000249.1, forward strand.
TACATTAAGAGGGCGAAAATCAGTTTCAGGCATTGGATGGTGAATGACAGGAGATATTTGTTCAACTTCTTCGTCTGAGAAATAATGCATCTCCAGAAGTGTTCCTTTCCCATAGGATTTAATCACAGAAAAGGGTGTATTCAAAACAAGCGCGGTAATTTTTCCGCTTCCATATTGTGATGCAGTGAGAATGTTGATCGGTCTGTACTGAAGTCCACCTCTGAACCCGGTAAAGACCAGAAAAGCAAAAACAAGATAGGAGAGAGGTTTTATCCATGGGCGAAACAAGAAGTTATTGATGCTGTTGTTGGAAGCTGTTTGCAACTTCGCTTTTTTATAACAGAACACCAGGAAAACAACGAGGAGTACAAACAGCAAAACGAGATACCAGAAATCAAGAATCATCTTTGGTACCGCATTGGTGAAATCCTCGCCAAAACTCATGATTTTAAAAACATCCGCGGTTGCACGTTTCCCTGCAAAGCGAAAGAGAACCAAATCAATGCAATTGAGCAGGAGGAGAGGGATATTTATCAGGTAAAAAATGAATGCAGTGAAGCGCTGGTACCATTTGGAATAAAAGAATGAGAAGGAAAAGAAGTGAAGAAAGATAAAAAGGAGGTTGCAAAGCACGATAGCTGTAATGTCGAACCGGAGTCCGAAGAAGAAGGATAAAACGAGATCGAATTTCGGTGCTTCGTGGAAGTAGGAGAAGTTGATGATGAGAAACAAGAACCTGCTGATGGTGAACAGGA
>CAYMMN010000250.1:0-5111 GCA_964391495.1 uncultured Flavobacteriales bacterium
CTTCTATTCAGAAAAGGAAAAGAAACGGGAATGCTGAAAGCTGAACTAAAGGATCTCTTTGTTGGCTGATCGAAAAAGCACGCATTATTGGGGAAATACTACATTGTGCTTACCTTGCGAACGAATAATAAAAACCAGTTATGATCATCGTTACCGGAGCAGCCGGTTTTATCGGTAGTTGTCTTGTAGGCCGTCTTTTGGAAGAAGGTTACAACGATATTGTTATAGTTGACGATTTCAACAAACACGAAAAGGACGCCAACCTTTCCAATAAAAAAGTTACTGCAGTAGTTGAACGATCGGATTTTCATGCCTGGTTAAAAAACAATCACCGTTTTGTACAAATGATTTTTCACATCGGTGCCAGAACAGATACGACCGAGTTTAACAAAGCAATTTTCGATGAACTCAATCTTAACTATTCGAAAGATGTCTGGAATGCCTGTGTGGAATTCGGATTGCCTTTAGTGTATGCATCTTCAGCCGCGACTTATGGAAACGGAGAATTTGGCTACAAAGACGATCATGACATTATAGAAAAGCTTGTGCCTTTGAATCCTTACGGAGATTCTAAAAACGATTTTGACAAATGGGCACTGAAGCAGGAAAAGAAACCGTTTTTCTGGGCCGGACTGAAATTTTTCAACGTATACGGTCCCAATGAATATCACAAAGGCAGAATGGCTTCTGTTATTTTTCATGCCTTTCAGCAAATTCAGAAAAATGGAAAAATGAAACTCTTCCGTTCTCACAAACCTGAATACAGGGATGGAGAACAGCTCAGAGATTTCGTGTATGTGAAAGATGTTTGTAGTGTTTGCCTCTTTCTTCTCAACCACCGAAAAAATTCAGGTATTTACAATCTGGGTTCAGGAAAGGCAAGAACATTTCTTTCGCTTGCCAAAAACACTTTCGCAGCGATGGGAAAAGAGGAGAATATTGAATTCATCGATACTCCTGCCGACATCCGCGATAAATACCAATATTACACAGAGGCGGATATGCGAAAATTAATCAGCATCGGTTATGAAAAACCTTTCTTTACACTTGAAGAAGGAATCCGCGACTACGTAGTGAATTATCTGCAACCGAATCGATACCTCTAGAAAATCATTCTCTCTGTCCATCAATCGTTGACAATTTTCATTTCTGAAATCAGACGGTCAAGTTTACCAACTTTTTCTATCAGAAATAAAACATAGCGGATATCCACCGAGATATTCCTCCCGGAATTTTCATCATACATCAGGTCACTAACCATTCCTTCAGATGCCCGGTCAAAATTGACACCGATTAATTCTCCCTTTGCATTCAATACCGGACTCCCGGAATTTCCATTGGTAGTATGATTGGAAGAAAGAAAATTCACCGGCACAGTTCCATGAAAGGCATAGCGTCCGAAATCCTTTTTTGAAATGAGCGCTTTTAATTCATCTGAAACATGATATTCAGTTGCGTTCTTTCCTTCATTTTTAAGTATATCATCAAGGGTCGTCAGGTATGTTTTATACTTCTTTGATTTTGTTAAACCCTGCACTGTTCCGTAGGAAAGCCTCAATGTGGAATTTGCATCCGGAGAAAATTTCTCTTCCTTTTTCATTTCCATAATTCCTTTCATGAATTTCCTTTGGATAGCAGAAGATTCTTCCATATACAGATCATAACCCGGCTGAACTTTCACTTTCTGATAACTCAAAATATCAGCGGAAAGTATCCACGCAGGATCTTTGCTGAGTAAAATGGCTTTTGTAGAATCAAAATTTTCGAGCACATCAGCCAGCTTATTCTTCTGTAGAAAAACCGATGTGGAATATACATCATGTGCATAGCGTTTAAAATCCAGGGAATAGTCTTGCTTGATCTTGTCAAAAATTGCGGGACGAGATGTGTCCGGCAGATTTTTCCAGCATAATTCAAGCATTGCCGCACAAATCTTTTCATCAAGGGCGGGAGCATAATTTTTAAAGGAGCCAGAAATTCCCTTTTTCAATTTTTCCTCGAGCGCTTTGACTTTTTGAAGACCCAAGCTGTCTCTGAAATTGCCTTCAATGAGTCCGCGAAAAGTATTTACATAATTCACCAGTTCAATTCCCAACAAGGCTTCCGACGTATAATCATTTAAGAAACTGTATGCTTTTCCCCGCATGAGTACTGACCGGTAATCCTCCAGGACATGGCCATATTCCTTTGTCCTTTCAGGATTGGATTTTGTCCAGGAAATAAACTCATCCTCGAACTTTTGTCGTTTGGAAATCACATCGAATTTTTCAATTCCCTCATTTTCGTACTTCCATTTTTTATAATAATTAACCACAGTTTTATACTTACTGGAATATTGCAATTGCACAGTATCATTCTGAGCCATCGCCTGCTCCCAGATTTTCAATTTCACATCCCGGATATTGACTTTGTCAGGATTGGTCTGAGAATAAATCATACCAAGTGCATCGCTTGTTGCATACAAATTTGTCTTGCCCGGAAATCCAAGAACCATAGTAAAATCGCCGGATCTCACTCCGCCAATGTTCACAGGGAAAAAGTACCGGGGCCGAAACGGTTTATTATCCTTTGAATAATCAGCCGGCTTATTATCACTCCCCGCATAAATTCGCCATAACGAAAAATCAGCCTGTTCTCTTGGCCACAACCAATTGTCGGACTCACCACCGAACTTAGCGATATCCAATGGAGGCGCGCCAACATAACGGATATCACGAAAAACTTCAGTAATGAACATGTAGTATTTATTCCCATTGAAGAATGATTTTGTGGATGCTTTGCAATGTGTCCCATCCACTGCGCTTCTCTCCAGGCTATCCGCAATTTGTTTCACCAGATTAGTTCTTTCCTTTTCGGATAACGAATCCGAAAGAAGCGGCAATATATTTTCCGTTACATCCCTGATTTCAATAATAAAAGTAGCTGTGAGTCCGGGACAAGGAATTTCATCCTCTCTTGTCTTTGCCCAGAAACCATCTTTCAGGAAATTTACTTCAAGGGAACTGATAGACTGAATCTGGCTGAATCCGCAATGATGATTGGTAATCAGTAGTCCTTCATTCGAAACTATTTCCCCGGTACATCCACCGCCAAATTGCACAACAGCATCTTTGATACTACTGTGATTAATACTGTAAATATCATCTGCGGAAATTTTCATTCCGAGCGATTGCATATCCTTTTCGTTTATCTGTTCAAGCAGATTCGGAAGCCACATGCCTTCCTTCGCTGATGAAAGAATTGTAAATAAAATCAGAATCGGCAGGATAATTTTTCTAAATGCTCCCATGACTTATTAATTATATGTTCAAAAATACCCAAAAAAAAAGCCCGCTATACAGCAGGCTTTTTATCTTTTTAAATTCTTTATTTTTCTTCAAGAACGGTTAGTTCTCTCTGAATATCCATCAAAGTTGACTTGATCTTTTCTAAAGAACTTTTCATTGCCATCTTGTCAACAAAATCATCTCCAAATGGAATCTCAGGCGTTGAAAAAGGAACATGAACCGGATTATCACTCAGATTGTCCGTTTCAATTTCACTAACTGCAACTACTTCCTCTTCCTTCGGACGACCTTTCATTTCCTTTAATTCAGTTTTAGCTCCTTTGAGGGTAAAACCTTTTTCTTTCACCAGATGATAGATCTTTTTGAAATTTTCAATATCGCTATGCGTATACAGACGATTTCCTTTTTTGTTTGTCGCAGGTTTGATGATATCAAACTCTTTCGACCAAAAACGAATATGGGAAGTATTCACATCAAACATGGAAGCTACTTCACCGATGGTGTAATACAATTTCTCTATTTCTTTCTCTTTGTACGGCATAACTTTGAAATAAAAGGTAGTGTACGAATATAGCAATTTATTCAAACATCCGAAAGTACCGGTACCATGGTTATAAACAGGTGACGGTGAGTATCAGTAAGTTGAACTGAATATGGATTTCTGATCAGCTTCCCGGCCCTAATTGTAGCCAAATGGAATGATGTTTAGTCAAAGGACTGTCCGGCCCTGGCAGAAATTTCAAGCATTCTTTCGTATTCCTCCGGTGTGAGATCGCTGTAATAGAAATTCACCGGATTCACCGGATTGTTATTTTTCCTGACTTCATAATGCAAATGTGGACCGGTAGAGGTTCCGGAATTCCCAACGTATCCAATCAAATCACCACGGCTGATCTTTTGTCCCGGTCTTACAGTAACACGACTCATGTGACCATACAAGGTCTCATATCCGTAACCATGATTGATGATCACATTATTCCCGTATCCTCTTCCATCGTATTCAACTTTGGTAACGGTGCCTGTACCGGTTGCATGAATTTCAGTTCCGACCGGAGCTGTAAAATCCATTCCTGTGTGCATTTTCACCGTCTTGTAAATCGGATGCACCCTCATACCATAACCGGAAGCAACACGTGTCAGGTCTTTATTCGCTACAGGTTGGATAGCAGGTATAGAAGCAAGCATGGTGGCTTTATTTTTCACAAGTTCCCAGACTTCATCATAAGACTTTGACTGCACATAAAGCTGCTTAGAAAGCTTATCGATTTTTTTGGTGACATCAATAATCAGGTCTGAATCGTAATTGTCGCGTAAGGCCTTGTATCGATCAATACCACCATATCCAGCTTCACGTATGGAGGATGGAATAGGTTCCGCTTCAAATATCACCCTGTAAATTGTATTGTCGCGTTCCTGAATATCACTCAGTACGGCATCTATTTGCTCTGAACGCTGTTTGAGCAATTCAAGCTGATAGGTTGTTTCATCAAGCTGTCTGCGCAACCGTTTTTCTTTTGGCGAATCAAAAAAGTTATATGCGAAAAGCATGATCAAAGCACCAAACACAACAGCCGTTGCCAGCCAACCCAGAACGCGCAACAGCCGCTTCCTCCAGGTGACGACAACACGCTCATACTTGAGGCTGTGCGTGTTGAAATGATACTTTACGTTTGCCATTTTTTCGCAGGTACAGGTTTCCTGATTATCTTCGCAGGATTATAAATTTCATGCAAATATAAGCCCTTGAGGCATTTATCACAATACTCTAATGATGACTTCCTCTGAGATCAGAACCGCCTTTCTGGAATTTTTCCGCATTAAGAG
>CAYMMN010000251.1:0-5071 GCA_964391495.1 uncultured Flavobacteriales bacterium
AACCGGCCACCCCGACCTTGGCAAGGTCGTGCTCTACCAAATGAGCTACTTCCGCCTTTCCAAAAACACCGGAAAATCTTCCGGCTTTCTTTGGGATCGCAAAAATAAGGATTTTTTGAAAAAATCTAGGGAAAATGAAAAAAAATGTGTCTTTTTCAATTAGAAATTTCGGCTCATTAAAAGCCTTATTCTCAATATTTAACCAATTTCCCGGCGAGGGAAGAGGCTTTTCCGTGTAATTCAATAAAGTACACGCCTGCTGACCAAGCGGATACATCGATATTTTCCTGAATTCCGGAACCTGAAATTGAATAGGATTTGGCAAAAACGCTTTTCCCTAACGCATCAGTGAGTATGAGTTGAACGGGTTCATGATCGGGCAACTTTGCCTGGATTGATACAAGATTTGTTGTTGGATTGGGGTAAATGTGTAGCAACGAACCATCCAAATTAGTTATGCCCGTTGTCGAGGAATAACAGATTTCCAATCTGGGTGTCCGGGTCTCATCATCCACATCGCTCGAACTGAAAACCAGGGAACGATAATACGCTTCATTCGCTAGTTGCAACTCAAACCCATAACTGCTGGCCGGATTTTGAAGCATGTCCTGCACCAAGGTTGTTACATCGATATTCAACATATCCGAATGAACTCCGGGAGTCATCGGAATGCTGACCTGGTTCTGTGTCGTTACCGATGGTCTTGTAAACCATGTGACTGTCGACTCATCCCAAGGAGAGGTAATCCTGTTTAGTATACTATTATTTGGGCCGCTTAAAGAAGAACTTTGTCCACCAGCATAAGCACTGTTTGGGTTACTCCAGAATGACAAATACGCTGCAGTTACTGCAACATTGGAAGGAATAAAACCAAGATCAAATTCCAGCAATGTTCTTCCTGTATCCGGGATCCCGGTATTTGTCCAGGCGTGCGATCCTATTGCATCACTGGATCCATAGTTGGTCGTACCGTTTGAAAACCCCGGAGCATTCCAGATCAACGCATCTTTTCCACAACCATCGTGAGGCTGTAATGTCCAGCAACCGGAAAGGGGCTCATCATAAGAAATAATTAATCGCGGTCGTAAACCAGGATCTGCACAATCGCTGGATGCAAAAACAAGCGCACGGTAGTATTGCTCTCTGACAAGACTGATTTCAAAACCAAAACTACTTGCCGCGCTGTCGACCATATCCTGCACCAATTGTGTTACATCAATATTTACATAATCGTCGTGTGGACCGCTGCTTGAAGGAATGCTGATCCGATGCAAATTTGAAACAGCAGGTTGTGTAAACCAATTGACTGTGCTTTCATCCCATGGCTCTACAATTCGACGGATGTAAGCCGAGTTCAGTCCACTTAAAGTTGAATGTTCCCCACCGGCAAAGTTGGTATTCGGATTATTATACAAAGAAAGATATGCGGATACAATGTGAGATCCGGAAGCAATCTGATCAAGATCAAATTCAATGAGAGAACGACTTGTATCAGGCGTTCCACTATTCGTCCAGGCATGCGCGCCAAGAAAATCCCCGGAACCATAATTTGTCAACCCATTCGGAAAGCCCGGAGCATTCCAAACCGTAGCATCCTTACCACAAACAGAATCCGGTTGCAGAAATAATTTTCCTGAGGAGAATAATTTGAAAGGAATCAATAAGCAGAGGAATAGAAAGTATTTTGTCATTTGTAAATGGGAATTGGGGAGTAAGTATTCGGTACGTGGTACATGGTATCTGGTACCAAGTACAAGGTACCAAGTACCAGGTAAAATTTATTATTGAACCAGAACTTTCATTTCAATCAAGGAATAGTTCTAAGTACAAAGATCTACATTCTAACAACTAACAACCAACAACCAAGCACTAAGCACCAAGCACTAAATAACTACTTCCCAAGCAGTTTCTTGATATCATTCAACTTGTTCAAGGCTTCCATGGGTGTGAGGTTATTGATATCTACACGGAGAATCTCTTCACGGATCTGTTCAAGAACAGGATCGTCAAGTTGGAAAAAACTCAATTGCATTTCATCAGCACTTTTTTTGCCCTCCTTCTTCCCCATTCCTGTGCCGCCGCGACTGCGTTCGAGCTGACTCAGAATTTCATCCGCACGACTCACAACCTTTGCCGGAATACCCGCCATTCTTGCCACATGAATACCAAAACTGTGTTCACTTCCGCCGGGAACGAGTTTACGTAAAAAGAGAACTTTATTTTCCAGTTCTTTTACCGATACATGAAAATTACGAATGCGCGGGAGAGATTCCGCCATTTCATTCATCTCATGGTAATGTGTAGCGAAAAGTGTTTTAGCTCTGGCGCTTGGGTGGTTGTGAAGGTATTCCGCGATTGCCCAGGCAATACTTACGCCGTCATAGGTAGCAGTTCCTCTTCCGATTTCATCCAGCAAAATCAAACTTCGGTTTGATAAATTATGAAGAATACTTGCCGTCTCATTCATCTCTACCATAAAAGTAGATTCACCCGAGGAAATATTATCCGATGCTCCTACTCTTGTAAAAATTTTATCGACGAAACCAATAGTGGCAGAAGCGGCAGGGACAAAACTGCCTGTCTGCGCCAGCAAGGTGATCAATGCTGTTTGACGTAACAATGCTGATTTACCGGACATATTCGGACCCGTAATCATCAGAATCTGCTGGGTATCGTTATCGAGGTAAATATCGTTGGCAATAAATTTTTCTCCCTGTGGCAATTGTTTTTCAATCACCGGATGACGACCATTTTTAATGTCGATGATGGTTGAGTCATTCACTACAGGGCGAACATATTCATTCTTCAAAGCAACATCTGAAAATGACATCAGTACATCCAGTCGGCCAATCAATCCTGCATTGAGCTGAATCGGCCGAATGTACTCCACAACTGACTGAACAAGTTCTGTAAACAGTCGTGATTCAAGAGCGAGAATTTTCTCCTCCGCGCCAAGAATTTTTTCTTCATACTGTTTCAGCTCTTCTGTAATGTATCGCTCCGCGTTTGTTAGTGTTTGTTTGCGGGTCCAGTCTGAAGGAACCTTATCCTTGTGAGTATGTGTAACTTCAATATAATATCCAAAGACATTATTGAAACCGACTTTGAGAGAAGTGATTCCTGTTCTCTCCGCTTCCCGTTGTTGAATTTTCAGTAAATAATCTTTTCCATGATAAGCGATGCTTCGCAATTCATCCAACTCAGTATTTACACCTTCACGAATCACACCTCCTTTATTGACCATGGCCGGTGCCTCAGGATGAATTTCATTGGAGATCCTTGTGTTGATCAGGGTACATGGATTAAGCTGATCTGCAATCACACGGATCGCAGGATTATCAGTATGCGCACAGCTGTCTTTGATCAACTGGACCATGTCGAGGGATCGTTTCAATTGAACGACTTCACGGGGAGATATTTTTCCAAGCGCTACTTTTGAAATCAGTCGCTCGAGATCCCCTACCTGCTTCAGATGACCGGCGATGATGGAAGAGAATTCAGGGTGGTGCAAAAAATAATTTACAGCTTCCTGACGCTCTTCAATCGCTGAAATATCCTTCAGTGGAAGCATCACCCAACGTTTGAGTAAACGCCCACCCATCGGTGTAAGTGTATGATCCAGTACATCCAGCAGCGTAACCGCTTGTTCATTGGAAGAACCAACCAGTTCAAGATTGCGAACGGTAAATTTATCGAGCCAGACATACTTGTCTTCTTCTATCCTCGAGATTCCACTGATGTGCTTCAATTGCTCCTGCCGAGTATCCGAAACATAATGCAAAGCGGCACCGGCGGCTACAATCGCCGCCTGCATTTCTTCAATACCAAAACCTTTCAAAGATTTTGTTCCGAAATGACGTAAAAGAATTTCGCTGGAATAATCTCCCTGGAAAACCCATTCTTCCAAACCATAGGTATAAAATCGGGAACTGTACTGATCCATGAATTCCTTTTTCCTGGATCGCGAATACACTACTTCTGATGGATTAAAATTCTGAAGTAATTTTTCAGCATAAGCCAGATTACCCTGTCCGACAAGAAATTCTCCTGTTGAAATGTCTATGAAAGCAACACCTGCGATTTTACCATCGGTGTGATAGGCTGCTAAAAAATTATTTTTCTTGTGCTCAAGTATTTTATCATTGTAAGAAACTCCGGGCGTAACCAGTTCTGTCACTCCCCTTTTTACTATTTTCTTGGTGAGTTTAGGATCTTCCAACTGATCACAGATCGCGACACGCAAACCCGCGCGGACAAGTTTGGGTAAATAAGTATCCAGCGAATGGTGAGGGAAGCCGGCCAATTCAACAAAAGAAGCGGCACCATTCGCCCTTCTGGTCAATACGATTCCGAGTATTCCAGCTGCTTTGATCGCATCTTCCCCGAAGGTCTCGTAAAAGTCACCCACGCGAAAAAGCAAAACAGCATCAGGGTATTTTGCCTTAATGGTAAAATACTGTTTCATTAAAGGTGTCTCCACCACGCCTGATTTAGTTTCTTCCTTCAACAAGATTTTGCTTCTTTGTAGCCTGTTAATTTAAAAAAGAATGCGCAAGATACGAAATGATGAGCTGGGACGTAAGTCTGTTGAGGAATTCAAACAAGCTCCAAAACGTCCCTTAATCCTGGTTCTTGACGATATACGCAGCCTCAACAATATCGGCTCCATTCTGCGTACCGCGGACGCCTTCCTGTGTGAAGCCGTATACCTCTGTGGTATTACCGCATGTCCTCCGCACAGGGAAATCCACAAAACGGCACTGGGAGCTGAAGATTCGGTTGATTGGAAGTATTTCGAAAATTGTGAAGCCGCTTTAAAAGAACTGAAATCCAAAGGATTTACTATAGCCGCGATTGAACAGGCGGAAGGCGGTATTTCCCTCAAAGAATTTCAACCAAATGTGGAAAAGAAATACGCTTATGTGCTGGGTCATGAAGTAAACGGCGTCAGTGAAAAAGCACTGGCTGTTTGTGACCTGGCTCTGGAAATACCACAGGAAGGAACAAAACACTCCATCAATGTTGCGGTTTGCGCAGGCATTGTGGTGTGGGATTTTTTTCTGAAAATGAA
>CAYMMN010000252.1:0-5055 GCA_964391495.1 uncultured Flavobacteriales bacterium
CACTTCGAAAATATCTCCATTGCTACACAAGACAAATAGCGTGTCATTTACATTACTGATTCCTTCGTAATCTTTGTCTTCGCCAAATGACAAATCATTTTTCAATTTGTCCTTTCGTACATCGTAGAAATAAATCACTCCTTTTTCATCCTGAACACAGGCTAATTTGTTGGTGTTCCAAAATGTAATTCCACTGATTTCTTTCAAACGACCAGGTAATTTGATCACTTCCGAAGGTTTGGAGAGATCATAGGGAAGACAGGATTCGGATTTTTCATCAGAACATGCGAAAAGAGCTAAATAAACAAGGATCAGCGGCGAAAAAAGGGAGGTTCTACTCATATAGCTCGGCGAATTTCGGGTTCTGAAATTAACGATTGATGAAGCATTCCCACCGGAACACTTGTAATTCTTGCGCTCAACCGATACATTTGCCTCCCTTTTCGGATGTAAAGATCAACATCATTCATCTGAAATACCGGGCCCTTAGCTCATTCGGTTAGAGCAACAGACTCATAATCTGTGGGTGGCTGGTTCGATTCCAGCAGGGCCCACCATCATTCTCTCCTGTTTCAAAATCAGGAAAACAAATTTTTGCCTGGTCTTAAGTGTTTGAAATTCAGTAAAGATGCTTGGACCAGGAGTGTTTTTCTCTCATTACAGATCAGCTTTTCCACGATTCTTTGGCACCATTTTTAGAATCCTCCTTGAAAATTAAAACTATGAAAAAAATAATCATTCTCTTTTTCCTGTGTTCAATCATTCAGGCAAAAGCCGGACAAGCTGTTGAAGAATCTTCATCCGGAAACCTCAGCCTTTCGAAAATCACCCATCGTCAGGATGGATTAATCCTGAATTTCACTTCTGACGGCTGGCTCACCCTCCCTGCAAACATCACTACCAAACCTCTCAGTTCACGTGGTTTTGCATTTTACCTGATGGGAGAAAAAATGGCTTCGAAAGGAAATTTCGGATTGGGTTACGGACTTGGCATCACTTCCATGAACGTAAGCAGCAATGGTTTTTTTGATGACTATACAAATTCTGAAAAGACCTTGTTGCATGCGTATCCCGACAGCATTGACTACGACATCAATAAAATTTCTCTCAATTATCTTGATCTGGCTCTTGAGTTGCGCTTCAGAACGAATGAGAACGAAAGCCACAAACGATTTAAGGTTAGTGTTGGCGCGAAAGGCGGCTGGCTTTTTCAGGACCATGTAAAATTCAAAAACGGAAAAGATAAATCCAAAGTATACAACCTGGATCATCTGAATGATTTCCAATACGGACTTACAGCAAGAATCGGGTATGGAAAATGGGCATTGAATGGATATTATGGTCTTGCCGGAATCTTTGAAAAAGATAAAGGCCCTGAACTGATACCTTTTTCAGTAGGTATTTCGATTACTCCGTGATCAGGAATGAAATAAAAAATGAAACGGAATCCTCAGCAAGGGTTCCGTTTTTTTATTTGCGCAACTCTTCAGATGCTAAGGATCAGAAATTCACAGATGAATCCGACAGCAAAGCCGGCATAAATTTGAAGTGGCTGATGTGCGCCAAGCGTCAATCGTGCGGATCCTAATAAGCCGGCAAGTAAAAGACAAAAAAGAATCGGTGTCCGCAAATCAACAAGCATAAAAGTGGATAATCCGAAAAATGTTCCGACGATTCCTCCGATACCAATCATGTGGATGCTGATTTTCCATTTCAAATTGATGATTACCGCGAGCACAACAGCAGCGGCGGCTCCAAGAATCAGCAAATCGAAAATTTTCGGAAGCAGAAGTTCACGCATCATGTAATACGCGATCATCAGCAGAATCGCATTGCTGATGAATGGAATGATCCGTTCCTCTTTCTTTTCCATTTCAAAAGAATGTATCCACCCTCGACGCAAGAGAAAATAAGAAATGAGAAGAGGTAATAAAAGTGTATTGAGGAGGATGATAGAATAAAGCGCCAGCTTTTCGTGTTCCTGTGTTGTGTATGCCAGATATGTACTGTAGTGCAGTAAAAAATACAAAGCATACGTCGGCATCAGCACCGGATGAAGTACTATTGAAAGAAAGCGGGCGAACGAGCGGTTCATAATTCTTTGCGGAGACGTGCTACCGGGATGTCAAGCATTTCCCTGTATTTCGCGACAGTTCTTCTGGCAATATTGTAGCCCTTCTCATTGAGTATTTTTGTGAGTGCATCATCCGTTAGCGGATGACGTTTGTCTTCAGCACCGATACAATCGCTGAGGATTTGTTTTACTTCTTTACTCGAAACTTCTTCGCCGCTGTCGGTTTGCAATCCTTCGGAGAAAAAGCTTTTCAGAAGAAATGTTCCAAAAGGAGTTTGTACATATTTGCTATTCGCAACACGTGATACAGTAGAAATATCCATTCCGATCTTTTCCGCGATATCACGAAGAACCATTTTCTTCAGTTTGCGGGTATCGCCTTCCAGAAAATATTCATACTGATAATCCATGATCGTCCGCATCGTTTCAAAAAGCGTATGCTGACGTTGTTTCAGCGCGTCAATAAACCATTTGGCGGAATCCAGTTTTTGTTTTACAAAAGTGATCGCTTCACGGTTGGCTTTGGCGTGTTTTTTATCCTTGCTGTAATGATCCAGCATTTCTTTGTATTCCCTGCTGATTCTCATTTCAGGCGCGTTCCTGGAATTGAGCGTGAGTTCCAGTTTGCCATCCGTATTTGAAATGATAAAATCCGGAATGACATGCTCAACGGATCTTTGGCCCTGGCTCATGGTATTTCCCGGGCGCGGATTTAATTTTAATATTTCGCCTATAGCTATTTTCAGATCTTCTTCAGAGATCTCAAGATCACGGGCAATTTTTTCGTAATGCTTTTTTGAAAATTCGTCAAAGTGACTGGAAAGAATTTTAGTAGCCAATTGTACGGAATCCCGTGTTGAATTTTTTCTTGCAAGTTGAAGCAGGAGACATTCCTGCAAGGAACGCGCACCGATTCCGGGAGGATCCAAACTCTGGATTTTCTTGAGGATAATTTCCAGCTCGCCGGGTTCAGTTGAAATATTTTGCGCGAAAACAAGATCGTCAACAACAGCGGCCAATTCTCTGCGAATGTATCCGTCGTCATCAAGACTCCCAACCAGTTGTTCCGCTATATGGTATTGTCTGTCGTCAAGATCGAGCTGGTACAATGGTGCAAGCAACTGATCCTGAAAATTCCCCTGAACGCTGATTGGGATTTCTCTTCGTTCATCATCCGGTGAAGAATTGTTTACAGAAGTTTTGTAATCGGGAACTTCATCGTCGTTCATGTATTCATCCAGACTGATGTCTTCTTCGCGTTCGCTCAATTCCTCATCATCTTCGGAAGAATCAATTTTTTCATCCTCGTCTGTAGAATATTCATCTTCGTCAGCTTCCGTCCCTTCTTCGAGAGCAGGATTTTCCTGCATTTCTTCCTTAATTCTTTGTTCCAGATTGGCAACAGGAATCTGGAGCAGTTTCATTAATTGAATCTGCTGTGGTGAAAGCTTTTGAAGTAATTTTTGATGTAATCCCTGCCTTAGCGAACTCATACTGACATCTTAATTAGTGGAGATGATAACCGGCTACAAAAATAAAAAGAAAAGGAAGCGTGAAACTCTCCGGACTCAATTATGCCAGATCCAGCCGGTTTCTTGTTTGCCGCTGATGCTGTCCAGAAAGCTTGCCGCGAGAGCACGATTTTCAAATCCATTATAGCAAACGTAAAAAGCCTTGCCCTGATCGATAATTCGGGCTTCCGGATAGCCTTTTTGCTGGAGTTTACTTACAAAATCATTCGCATTTTCAGGTACTCTGAATACTCCGGCAATGACGTAAAATGTTTCCTGCTTTTCAGAAGTACCGGAAGAAACAGATGCATGAATGGAATTGTCTTCCGAAGGTTGGCCTGTAACGGGAGCCGTAGAAGCAACATATACTGTTTCAACTCTGGTAGTTGGCACTTCCGGCGGAGTAACAGACACTTCGTGCGAACCAAGACCGGTATCGGTCATGATTTTTTTCAGGCTTTCTTTATCAAATGGACTCACTGTTGTCATGGAAGCCGGTTGAGGCGCGACGAGGTAAAGATTCAATGAGAACCATGCCAATGCCCCTGCGATAGTGAGAACTCCAAGGTAGCGCTGAGTCGTATTTCTCCTTTTCCCGATGGTTCTTCCCGTATCTTTCAGGGAAGGACGCAGATCAGATTTTTCTTTTTGACGGATTGCCGGAGTTGCCTGCTTTTCTCTTTCGAGCGGAGCAAATGGAACCGGACTCAATCCGAACGAGTCCTTCAGATAATTCACCTGACGGAAAGGTTCAAATTGCAGATTTTTTTCGCTGTCAAAAAACAAAGTGCCGACACGTTCCACAATTACTTTTTTTCCATCGTTGAGTTTGGAGAAACAATCATTCACGTATTGTTCGATCCTGACTTTTGCTTCGGAATAGGATAATTGTTCAAATTCAACAAGATGGTTGGCGAGCAATCCATCATTCTGACGGAGGTAAATATTGAAGGCGATTTTGCGGAAAGGAGGATCGATAATTTGTCTGGAAATATGAATCCTCGATGCATCCTGAGATGCGAGAAAACCGCCCAGCGAAGGAACGATCACACAATCGTGATCATAAAGTAGGGCGCTGATATGGGAATCAATCGGGTTCATGACAGGAATCCTGAACGACGAATGTAGGACAAAAAGAGGCTGCCGCGAAAATTTTTTTCCGAAAAGAATGAAAATGATGTGGTTAAAAACTCAACCCCTCAATTTATCCAGCAAGTCGTTCAATTGTTTCATTTCCTGATTGTTCAGCTGCGAAAAGAAGTTCTCAAAATTCACATCTTCCTTATCAATTTGCAGAAGCAGATCGAGACCTTTTTTGGTAATCAGCACATCACAGGCTCTGCGGTCAGATTCATTGATATTTCTTTCAACCAGTCCTTTGGTGCGGAGTTTTTCCACGATACGTGAAGCATCACTCATTTTGTCGAGCATTCGTTCCCTCAGCAGTTTGATGTTTGCCGGATTGGGTTG
>CAYMMN010000253.1:0-5054 GCA_964391495.1 uncultured Flavobacteriales bacterium
CAGAACGTTTCTTTTTCAATGACCCGCACATTATTGACGGATTGTTCAGTTATAAAAAAGGGTGGCTGATCTATACGCCCATTATGTTTTTCGCGGTTATCGGTATATTCATGTTCCGTCCGGTTATCCGTAATTTTAATGTTGGTATTTTGATTACACTCACGTTATGTATATATGTATTTTTCAGCTGGTGGTCATGGTGGTATGGAGGTTCATTCGGACAAAGACCGATGGTTGATTTGTATGGAATGCTCGCTTTGCCTTTCGCGGCGTGTCTGGACTGGATTAAAAAAAGGACAGCAACAATAGTATTGGCGGTACCGGTAATATTGTGTTTGATTGGTTTCAGCTTGTTTCAACAATGGCAATACAAGGAAGGTTTAATTTCATTTGACGGAATGAATAAGAAGGCTTATTTCATCGGGCTTTGGCAAACAGAATCGAAAGGAGAATGGTGGGCGAGTCTTCAACAGCCGGATTACGATCGGGCTCGTGCAGGCTTACCTTACAACCTTCCGCCAACACAGGATGGTTGGGTGTGTTTCAATTACCAAGATTTTGAATTGCACCCTGAATCCATTCAGGGTACCACAAAAGAGATTAAAAAAAGTGGTGATTATTCATTTTGCTTATCAAAAGAAATCCCCTATTCAGCTCCGTTTAATTTTGAAATTATTGATTTAAACTCAAAAAGAGTAGATAGTTTGTTTGTTCATGCGGAAATATTTTGCAAAGAGAAAATCAACCCGGGCGATTTGCTGCTTGTATTCTCTACAGAAAGTGATACTGGAATTACCCAATATTTTTCAGGAGATGTAGCCGAACTGAAATCATTTTCTGTAGGAGCCTGGGAAAAAATTGACATGAAGATCCGTTACTACTATCGCCCCGACAATGAAATAGGAAAAATATATTTCTGGGACAAAGCCGGGAAGGAAATCTTTGTTGACAATATTCACACTGAGTTTAAGCCGGTGGCAGAGGCGAAGTAGTGGTTGTTGGTTGTTCGAATTTGTAATGAAGTGATTTTTTCAAAAACACAGGTAACAATTTATCGAAATATTTTTTTTTACAGTTCCTCGTCCCAAGTCCCTTTCCACTAATTTCTAAACACCAAACTGGCTAAGGTGATGATCCAGATGTTTGGCGAACATATTGTTCCACTCTGTTTTATTCAGCTTACCGAAAGAGTGTGACTCTTTTCCTTCAAAATGATTTTCACCAAGTTGTTGGGTCTTTGTAATAAAGTCGATTAATCTTTTTTTCTCGGCATCAAAATTTTTATCGTCTTTGATCAGAAATTCAGGAGCAGTAGGATTATTTTTCCTATACCCTTTTTCCCCTACCACCGAAGGTTTCACTAATAATTTCAGGATAAATTTTTTGAACCCACTCGGCTTAGGATGTTTGTCTTCATAAATCATCTCATAGGTAACATTACAATGCGCGAGCATTTGTGCTACGCTCATTTTTCCCCATAGAGCTTTGGTTTGCGGGTTCAATTTGTTGATGCGACTGATCATTTCAGCAGCGTCTTTTGAATTGAAAACATTTTTCATACTAAGGAGTTTTTAATTTGAAACGGAAATATAAAGATTTATTCTGCAGAGCAGTAATTTAGTGCTTGTTTTCAGCAATAGACTTTTCTATCCGGAAAATTCATTTAACGTGAATTATTTTTAAGCTTTTCCGCAAGATTACTAAACGTTTCATAAGGACCATTTGCCGCGAACATATTGATAATCCAGACAGGAATCTCCCCACCGGGATTCAATTCGAGTTCATACTTGATTAAAATGGTATTTGCCGTCGGCATCGTCACGTTCCAGTGAGCCGAATAATGCGTAACCGGAACAAAATCATCCGATTCAGGAATTCTCCAGGACTCTCCACTTCCGGTAATCGTCATGAATTTAGGAAGACTATCCGTATTGATCACCACATGTACTGCAGCCACCCTGTCAGAGAGCGGCCAGGGAAGCGAGGTTTCCGAATAATAGATGAAATCAAGGTCCGAATTCTGCACCATCAGGCTGCATATTTTCGCATGATAAATCCAGGTGGTAAAAAGCGGAACATCGGTGATGGTACTGATGAGACCGGAATAATTTCCAGTCATTAAACATTCAGCTTTGATGGCTTTGTAATCTGAATTTGGAAGCTGGCTTGAATAGACTTTGATTCCGTTCTTATTTTTTTCAAGTTTCCATGCGGTTTGACCGGAATTAAAAAGAGGCAACAGGATGAAAATAAATATGCAAAGCAATCGGAACATGATAATTTTTAAAAGACCCCGGCTCACGAATTTACGAACTGGTTTTAAAATTTCCAATAATGAATAACATGCTTTAGCAGGGAATCAATTATTTGCAATTACGTAAAGCTATACAAATTGGCATTTCATTCATCGATGCAAATTCAGGTACGATCCCGTGTATTTCCTTATACAGCCAGGTAATTCCGTATGTGGAATGTGTGAATGATGTAAGATATTTTTAAAATTATGTAAGTCATTTCACAAGTACATTTTTGAATTTTACAACAGGAAATTATCCAATGAATTGACAACATTTTTAAACTTCAAAATTATGCCTTGGACAAAACAGAGATATCCGGATTCTATGAAAAATCTACTACCATCAATCCGCAACAAAGCAATTGAAATCGGTAATGCTATTTTGAAAGAAAAGAAGAAAATAAAAGAGAGCATCGTCATTGCAACTTCAATAAAGAAAGCGAAAGCGCTGGATGCCAAAAGCAAGGTTACGAAGAAAGCTCCGGCAAAAAAGAAGGCTCAACCAACTGCACGGAAAAAAAGCAAAGTCATTGCAAAAAAGAAATCAAAACCTGCAACGAAGAAAAAAATAAAAACTACGATCAAAAAGTCTCAAACAAAACCGGTAAAAAAGAATCTGAAGAATCCTGTCAGAAGTAAACCAAAGGCTCGTACACCCAATAAAATCAAAGCGCCGCTTCGTCGCTCAACAAAAATCGCATTAAAAAAACCGGTTGTTTCCGCTGCTAAAGTCAAAGTAAATAAAGCCACAAAAGTTTCAGTAAAAGAAAAAATACAACCGGAGATTGAACCAAAAAACAAAACCATTGTAAAGCAGGTTTTACCAACTCCTGAAGTAACAAATGTTCTTCCGGAAGAAACAATGCATGGAGAAGATTTGAATTTCATCCCTGAAGAAGGAAATGTGCATCCGATCACACCACTGGAGGCACACCGCGTTGAAACAATTTTTCACCACAAGGAAGAAGTCGCCCTCCATCAGGAAAACGCGAAAGTAGATGATGCAATGTCTTCACGAAAAAATTCACAGAAGTTTTTTCGACGGAGAGGTCGCAGGTAATTAATTTCGGATAAAAAAATGAAGGCTTTTATCAGATCACGTTTTGCTCCGTGAATCTTCATTGATGATTATAGCAGTTTGGTCTGCAAAAAAAATTATTTCATCCTGAACAAACCATATTTTAAAATGGTCTTCAGAATTCTGAACCCATCCATGTTGCGGAGTTTTTTTCCTTCTCCTTTATTGCGTGGATAATAATGTACGGGTACTTCAGCGATCCAGTTTTTCTGGAAGCGTGCGCATTTCAAAATCAGTTCCGCTTCAAAACCAAAACGGTTTTCTTTCAGATTCAATTTGTCGAATAAAGATTTGTCAAGCAATTTGTATCCGCAGGCAACATCCGTCAGATGAACATCAATAAGTACGGAAGCAATATTGGTAAATAGCTTATTGAAAAAATACCTCTTGTACGACGCTTGTGTTCTTCTCACTCCGGGCAAATAACGGGAACCATTGATGAAAGGAACCTTTAATTCGTTTTTCGCTTCCAGCATATCCGGTATATCCCTGGGCGTGAGTTCAAGATCCGCGTCCTGAATCAGGAGAATATCTCCATTTGCTTTTGAGGCTCCTGTACGAACAGCTGCTCCTTTTCCCTGGTTTTGTTCATGACGAAACAAATGAACCCTTGGCTGTTGCTTCGCGAATTCTTCCACACGGGCATAACTGGCATCCTTGGAGCAATCATCTACAACAATAATCTCATAATCAGAGAGAAAGGCCGGATAATTTACCTTCAATAATTCGTTCAGTACCTGTGAGATAAGGTCCTGTTCGTTGTATAAAGGAATGATGATGCTCAGTTTCATCGGAAGGTATGTGTTGGCGAAGATATTAAGGGCGAAGCGAATAACCTAAAATCGAAATTATATCGGATTTTTTTGGATTTCTGTATCCGGAAACTACGATTGTTATAATTTTGAAGCTCCAGAATAAAAACCTGATCATGCCACTCGATAAAAACGGAATTGCCAAGCGTATCGCTAAAGAAGTGAAAGACGGATCTTATGTAAATCTCGGTATCGGGATTCCTACACTCGTCGCCAACTTTCTTCCGGAAGGTGTAAATGTTGTATTGCAATCTGAAAACGGCTTGCTCGGAATGGGGCCCTTTCCCTTTGAAGGTGAAGAAGATCCGGATCTGATCAATGCCGGAAAGCAAACCATCACCACTGTTCCCGGATCGGCATTTTTTGATTCCGCGATGAGTTTCGGGATGATTCGCGCCGGAAAAGTGGATCTCACCATCCTTGGAGCGATGGAAGTGAGTGAAAACGGTGATATCGCCAACTGGAAAATTCCGGGCAAAATGGTAAAAGGTATGGGTGGTGCGATGGACCTCGTTGCTTCCGCGAAAAATATCATCGTTGCTATGCAGCATGTTAACAAAGCCGGGGAATCAAAACTGCTTCCGGCCTGTTCCCTGCCACTCACAGGTACCAGATGTGTAAAAAAGATTGTGACCGAACTCGCTGTTCTGGATGTCCTGCCGGAAGGTGGTTTTCGCCTGCTGGAGCGGGCTCCGGGGGTGACCGTTGAGGAAATTGTGAAAGCAACTGCCGGGAAACTCGTCGTGGAAGGAGACATTCCCGAGATGACTATTGATTAATTTTCGCGCTAAGACGCAAAGATTGACCGCAAAGAGAACTGCGCTGCGGAGACTTTTTCCTATTTTCACGGCTTATTGTCAGCATGAAA
>CAYMMN010000254.1:0-5046 GCA_964391495.1 uncultured Flavobacteriales bacterium
CGTAAGTTGAGAAAAGATGCGTGGTTTGATGAAGATCACCATATCCTCCGGAAATAGAATGAAGGTAATCGACAGAAACGGGATGGTCGTTGCGCAAATCAGCGCTGAAATTATATCCGCCTGTAATGTACTGTGTGCCTACTTGTCCGCCAAAAGAGCCAAGTGCTACTGTACCGTCATGGCAAGCCAGACAAAGTTTGGATGTTCCGTCAATAGCAGTAACGCCAAGGGTAGACTGATCTTTAATACTTTCAAAAAAGGTATAGGTGGCTGTCGACAACTCGTGATTCCAAAGCGGAGCTTCTGTAACAGACAGGTTTGCGTTGTGCGGAGTATGGCAGGGCTGACAAAGCTGCTGTCCGAGGGTGGTGGTATAGTTATAAGTATTCCATATTTCTGCACTGAAATCATGGGCTTCATGAGTAGCCGAGTTTGGATCAGCGATCGCTGTTCCAAAATTGAATAGGATCAAAATCAATCCGGAAAGAAAAGAAATGCCTTTTTTGAAATGTTTTTCAAGTTTGGTGTTATTCCGTACCAATTGCGGATTGCCTTTTTGAGCCACAGAATCGGTAACTTTTGAGGGTTGATGGGTGTGTAGAGTAGTGTTCATCCTGACCCGAAATAACAAACCATTCGGGGGACCCTCAATTTAAAGTCGCTGAACGGGAAGAAAATTGGGTTGAACCGGATGTTTCCTTCCTGGTTAAATTGCCATACAAAGATGACCACGGGACTTAATTTGAACAGCTACAAGAATGCCATTTATTATCAATTACCGTATAGCTCACCAAATTCTATTGTTTCACAAGTTTGACTGTTTGTATTTCATTATTAGATGTTACACACAAAAACTGTCAGCTAACCAGAACCGTCTTTGGCAATAAGATGACGAATTAAAGTTATCTCAATAATTGAACGAAACCACATTTTCTTTCACTAGTACCATCTGTTTTTTTCAAATCTAAAACCCAATAATATAAACCTTCTGGTGCATTGTCTCCTTCGATTTTGCCATCCCATAAAATATCTTTGGAAGTGTTTGTGCAGACAAGTGTTCCCCATCGGTTGTAAATAAAAGTTTTGTTTATCGACTCAGATTTATCACTCATTGGCTTCAATAAATCATTTAATCCATCATTGTTTGGTGTAAATACATTAGGAATAACAAGAGTATTATTTTCAACGTTGCAACCTTTTGAAGACAATAAGCTTAGTCGGGGAGGAATATTTGCGGCAAGTATCATTATATCTTTTTGTCCACTTGTGAACAGATCCAAAGTATAACAATAACTCATATAATTATTTTTACTATTGTTCCAAACACCAACAGATGTACAAGGATTCAATGCCCCGCAATCAGATTGTTTGTGTGGTGGAGTATCACATACCTGATCACCCTGTGTAGTACAATTGGAATTCTGTGGACAAGATGTATTTCCACCATCGCCATTAAAAGTGTGTAACAGATTAAATCCATGCCCCAATTCATGTGTCAAAGTGGGACTTGCTCCCGACATTCTGCTATAGATAATCAAGGTGCCGTCCAAAACAGATCCATTTGGAGCATATGCCCAACCACCCCAACCCCCACAAATTCTTGTAACCACCCAAATATTATAATACTTTGAGCGATCCCAGCCCGTCATATTTTTTAATGCATATTCATCGGCTCCATTACAAGTGCCATAAACATCAACACCAACAGCCTGATAACCGAATATTGCTGAACCATCTGTTCTTGTTATACCGCTAGTGGGATTTCCTAGTGTATCCTGATTCGCCAGACAAAACTGTATATCGGTATTTACGCCACTTCCGATTGAATTACGGAACCGTTTGTTCAAACTGTCTATTGCACCAATAATTTGCTCATCAGAAATATTACTTCCGGTTCCTATCGGTTCCCCTAGATGAATTACATGCACCACGACTGGTACCGTATAAGTGGTTGCCAGGAATCGACTTCCGGATTGATGGCTCCTGCGTTCATTGAATTCAGAAAGAAAAGCCAAATATTTATTCCTGTAAATCGAATCATTTCTATATGCATAATTTTGCACAAAATCACTGGCGCAATCAAATGTTTGTCCAAGATTAATCATAGGTTTGAATAGAAGCAGGCAGAATAAAATTGTATAATGAATTTTCATACCAATTTAAATTTAATAGTATAAAACCTAGAGTTCCAATCCATCAAAATGTGATGAATGTAGTAGATTGCTAAAGATTAAAGAATTTATTTAGTTATAATAAACAAATAAATTCTCACTTGCATTTCAAAAATTAATTTTCGTTAAGAGTATTTTATCTCCTAAGTAGAAAGTAAAATGTCGGTTATTCTGGAAGCAGATATGCGATCCAGAATTTATGACGATCCTGAAATCATATAAAGATTTGAACTAAATATGTTTAATATTGATCGCGGATAATTCAAATATAATAATTATTTGGAACTATTACATTTATTGAAATCGATTCAGATTAACTTTTGTTTAGGACTTAAGTTAATAGGTCAATCCTTATAAACAAGCCTGAATATATGCTTTACCCATATATAAAATAACAGAAAGCATGGATAGTTTCTGAAATACAGAAAATCGTATCCTCGAAAATTAAAAATCATTTACTTCATACCGGATAAAAAAAGCCAGGTTTGAATAAATCAAACCCGGCTTTTTGTCATTAGAACTCCCCTCTTAGATCGGGGAAATATATTTTACATTTTTATCAATCGTACCGCCTGTGTCTCTTCACCGATTGTGATTCTCACAAAATAAATTCCGGCTGAGAGATTGTTCAGATCAAAGGTGCGGATATCGTGTGCTTTCAGATTCTCCTGTGAAACAAAGAGGATCTTTCCATACACATCCACAACGCTGACTTCAACAGCTCCTGATGTTTCGTTATTGAAATTGATATCAATAACTCCGGTGCTTGGATTCGGATACACACCGACAGAGCGGGTTGGGCGAGCAGCTGTAGTATGAGGACGGTTGCAGGCGATTGTGTTTACCGTGATCATATCAAATGCTTCACAGGAATTTCCATCAGTAATCAATACTGAATATGTTCCCGGTGAAGAAACGTTCAGAGTTTGTCCGGTTGAATTATCAGACCAGAGATATGAATAACCTGCACCTGCATCGAGCGTAAGTGTAGCACCAATACAAATTGTTGTATCAGGACCCAGTTCAACAACTGGTGAAGCGAATTGGTAACCAATTGTAACAGTCGCGTAATCAGGACAACCGTTGTAGTCAGAAACCTGAACGGTATAAGTGCCCGGAGCAAGGTTGCTTACACTTGCAGTTGTCGCGCTGCCTGCACTCCACAAGTAAGAGTAAGGAGCTGTACCACCGGATCCGCTCGCGGTAGCTGTTCCGTCTTCGCTGTTCTGACATGTTGCGTCAGTTGAAGAAACGATACTTGCAACTATTCCCGATGTATTTCCAACCAATGCTGAAAGTGTTTGTTGACAGCCGTCTGCATTATCAACAACAGTAACCGTATAAACACCGGAAGTTAATCCGGTAGCAGTAGCACCAGTGCTTACTGCAGGATTCCATGTATACGAGAAATTACCACTACCACCTGTAGTCTGAACACTTGCGCTACCATCAGCAGCCTGACAAGTAGCAGGAGTGGTAGTCATAGTAGCACTGAAACCGGCAGCACCGTGAATTTCAACAGAACCAGTTATCCGGCAATTGTTGTTGTCGCTTACTCTGACAGTATAGATACCGGCAGTCAAATTTGTGATTGAACTACTCGTCTGAGGAGGAATCGTATTCCAGGAATAAGTGTATGGGACTGTTCCGCCACCAATTGTACAAGATGCATTGCCTGTTTGTCCGGAGCAGTCCGCATCCTGAGATGTCATGGCAATTGTCAATGCAGGAGGTTGGGTGATGTTTACATATTGTGTAGTGGAACATCCGGATGGGCTTGAAATATCCACAGTATATACTCCTGCATAAAGATGTGTGACCTGGGTAGTTTGCATTTCACCGGGCCACCACATGATTTCAAACGGTCCGGTACCACTCAGGTTGAGATTAGCAGAACCATTGTGTCCACCATAACAACTCACATTGTTTGTTGTGATTTGTGTAACAGGAGCAGCTTTCACATTGATGACTACCGGCAACTGTGAAGATCTTGCTGGAGTACCATCATCGGTTGCAATGATCATGAGTGAATTCAAACCAACGTTTGTAGCCTGTCCAACAACCTGAACAGTGAATGTTGACGTGTTTCCCGGAAGGGACGTAACTGTTACGCCGCTCATGGTCGAGGAAGTTGTCACTGTAGTGATTTGACCTTGTTCAGGAGAAAGGAACACTCCCTGAATCAGAAGTGTATCGCCTTCACAAACACTCAGTGTATCGCAGGCCTGTGATGAATTCAGGATAGGAGGTACGTTGCTACCGCTTTGACAAACGTTCAGGATAAAGGATTGGTTATCGAGTGCGTCGATACCATCATTGTTACCATAAGGGCCATCGTAAGATGAGCCGGTCTGATCAAACATTCCAATTTGAATGTAATCAATTCCATTTCCCTGATTGACTCCGACAGTAGCGGGAGTTCCGCCGAATCCGCCTGAGCCGCCGGAAGCATCACCGGTTGTCCATTGCATATCCTGGTAGCAGAAAGAAACATTGGATCCTGGAGGAAGCAATGGATCAAAACCATCCGTAAGAATCAGCTGAAATGTATTTCCCAAATCATCATGCGAACTGAAGTAACCAACATTTTCCCACTGAACAATCAGGTGAGTACTGGTTACCTGGTAGTAAACAATTCCGCTCAATGGTCCGCGTGTATCCACGTCAGCCCAGAAAGGAGCAATCATTGTATAGTTCGGATCAGGAAAAGAAGTTGCAGTGAAAGTCGCGTAAGGATTGGTGATGGAAACGTTTCCATTGTTATTGATGTAAACATCATTTATTTGTTGTCCATAAAAACAAAATGGAAAAGGAATAGGAATCGCGATTGTTGACCAGTCGTCGTTTCTGTAATCAGGTGGCAGACCAGGACCAC
>CAYMMN010000255.1:0-4982 GCA_964391495.1 uncultured Flavobacteriales bacterium
GCCCTTCCTGATCATATGGGCGACTTCCTGAAGCTCGGAGATGCAGCCATGCAAGAGGCCCGTAAAATCGAATCGGCTATCAAAAGCGGGAATCCGAAAATTAAAGTTGCTCAAGCCGGTGAATCCAATCTGATTGCCCCTGTTCCTCATCCTACAAGTTGCCGGGATGGTTATGCCTTCCGTCAGCATGTGGAAGCCGCACGGAGAAACAGAAAAGTGCCTATGATTCCTGAATTTGACCAATACCCTATTTTCTATTTTACAAATCACAATGCGATTCAGGGTCCGGGAGAGATTTACTGTATGCCTGATCATTTCCAGAAACTGGATTTCGAACTGGAAGCTGCTGTTGTGATTGGGAAAAAGGGCAGAAACATCAAGGCAAAAGATGCAGATCAGTTCATTGCCGGCTACATGATCATGAACGACATGAGTGCGCGTACACTTCAAATGGAAGAAATGTTGCTCAATCTTGGACCAGCAAAAGGAAAAGATTTCAGTACCGTAATTGGTCCATGGCTGGTAACACCTGATGAACTGGAATCATATAAGGTTCCAGCAAAACCCGGCCATGTCGGTAATGCATATAATCTTGAAATGGTATGCCGTGTAAATGGCAAGGTCGTTAGCCAGGGCAATGTGAAAGAAATGGACTGGACCTTCGCGGAGATCATCGAACGTTGCGCATACGGAGTGGATATTCTGCCTGGAGATGTTATCGGTTCGGGTACTGTTGGTACTGGTTGTTTCCTGGAACTAAACGGAACAGGTTTATTAAACGATCCAAATTATAAGGTTCAATGGCTCCAGCCAAATGATGTAGTTGAAATGGAAATAACCGGTCTTGGAAAACTGACAAATACCATTCGAAAAGAAAATTCAGATTTTTCATTGTTTGCATTAAAGAAAATGCCTGTTGAATCACCTCAAAACTAATTGTATTTTTAGGCTGAAGATTCACACGAATTCGGTCTTGAAGATTTATTATCCTGTTTATACCCCCTAATATTTAGAAATGTCTGACCCGGTCACACATATTCAAAGTGCGGAAGCTGAAAAAGATCAGATTCTGAAAGCATACAAAGAGCTGTTGCGCGCCCTGCGCCCTTCTCTTGGTAAAGGCGATAAGAAAATGATCCGTCTGGCATTTGATATGGCTCTTGAAGCGCATAAAGATATGCGCCGTAAAACCGGAGAGCCTTACATTCTTCATCCTCTTGCTGTCGCGCAAATCTGTGCGGAAGAAATCGGACTGGGACCACTCGCGATTGTATGCGCGCTCCTGCACGATACAGTGGAAGATACACACATGACTCTCGAAAATATCAAGAGTTCATTTGGTATCAAAGCTGCTTCGATTGTAGACGGACTCACAAAAATTTCAGGCGTTTTTGACAAAGGGACTTCATTGCAGGCGGAGAATTTCAGGAAAATGTTGCTGACGCTCTCTGACGATGTACGTGTGATCCTGATCAAGCTGGCGGATCGTTTGCACAACATGCGAACGCTGGATTCAATGAAAAGAGAGAAGCAACTCAAGATTGCATCTGAAACAGCTTATCTCTATGCACCACTGGCGCATCGGCTTGGTCTATATTCCATCAAAACCGAGTTGGAAGACCTGGCCATGAAATACACCGAGCCGGAAATTTACAATGAGATCACGAGTAAACTCGCGCAGACTAAGCGCGAACGAACACGTTTCATCAATGAATTTGTTGATCCTATCAAGGATGAACTAGGGAAACAAGGTTTTAAATACGATATCAAAGGGCGTTCGAAATCCATCCACTCCATCTGGAGTAAGATGAAACGACAGGCCGTTACCTTTGAAGAAATATATGATCTCTTCGCCATTCGCATCATTATTGATTGCGATGAAGAGAATGAAAAAGCAATGTGCTGGAAAGCATATTCGATCATCACTGATTTTTACCATCCTAATCCTGATCGTCTTCGTGACTGGATCTCCACGCCAAAAGCGAATGGATACGAGTCGCTGCACACAACGGTGATGGGTCCCGGTGGTAAATGGGTTGAAGTACAGATTCGCTCCCGTAGAATGGATGAAATCGCCGAGAAAGGATATGCCGCTCACTGGAAATACAAAGAATCAGCTGCGGAATCAGCGCTTGATGAATGGATCCAGAAAATTCGTGAATTGCTGGATAGTCCTGAAACAAACGCGCTTGATTTCATTGATGATTTCAAACTGAATTTGTTCAGTGATGAAATTTTCATCTTCACTCCTACCGGTGATATGAAAACGCTTCCTTCCAATGCTACAGCACTCGATTTTGCCTTTGAAATTCATAGTGATCTTGGAAGTAAATGTATCGGCGCGAAGGTCAATCACAAACTTGTTCCGCTCTCTCATAAATTGCGCAGCGGTGACCAGGTGGAAATTCTTACATCCAATAAACAAAATCCGAAAGAGGACTGGCTCAATTATGTCGTTACAGCTAAAGCCAAATCCAAAATTAAAACCGCGCTGAAAGAAGAAAAGAAGCGCGTCGCGGAAGATGGAAAAGAAATTCTTGAAAGAAAATTCAAGCACCTCAAGATTGATTTTAATCACGATAATATTAATGAGCTCCTTGCCTATTACAAGATCCCGAGCTCCATGGAACTCTTTTATCGTATCGCGAAAGATGTGATCGATATCCAGGACCTGAGGGATTTCCTGCAGGACAAAGGAACTATCAAAGCAAAAACGCCTCAACGGATCGAGCCGCAATCACTGGAACAAATTGTAAAAACAGTTCGTGGTTCCAGTGACCTTTTGGTGATCGGGGAAAATCTGGATAAGATTGATTACAAATTATCTCCTTGTTGTAGCCCGATTCCGGGTGATGACGTATTTGGATTCATTACCATCAATGAAGGGATCAAGATTCATCGGGTGAGTTGTCCGAATGCTATTCAGCTGATGTCGAATTACGCTTACCGGATTGTAAAAGCGAAGTGGACCAATCAACAGCAAATCGCATTCCTTGCAGGGGTACGTATGACGGGAATTGATGAGGTTGGTGTAGTCAGCAAAATCTCAAAAGTGATTTCAAGTGAATTGAAAGTAAACATGCGCAGTATTGGTATTGAATCCAATGACGGAATTTTTGAAGGTACTATCATGCTCTTTGTTCACGATACACATCACCTCGATAAACTGATCAAGAAACTGAAGGAAATACATGGAATTCTGACTGTAAGTCGTATCGACGGAGGAACGAAATAATTTTTTGTAAATAGAAACGATATTGCAATCTGGTTTAAGCAAATACAATGTCTCACAAAGATGAAAAACCGGAAGTCCGGAAACTTTTTACAGAATACCTGAAAAAACACGGGCATAGAAAAACCGCTGAACGTTTTTCTATTCTGGATGAGGTCTACTTGTCCAACGAACATTTTGATGTCGACTCTTTGTACATGATGATGAAAAACAAAGGATATCACATCAGTCGTGCAACGATCTACAACACCATTGAACTATTACTCGATTGCGAACTGATCACACGTCATCAGTTTGGAAAAAATCTTGCCCGTTTCGAAAAATCTTATGCCTATAAACAGCACGATCATCTGATTTGTGAAGATTGCGAACATGTATTTGAATTTTGTGATCCCAGGATTCAGCAAATTCAGAGCATGATGGGAGATCTGCTTAAATTCAACATTACCCATCACTCCCTCAATCTGTACGGTAAATGCAAAGTCCTGGAAGAAAAAGGGAGCTGCAAAAACAAAAAGAAATAAACCGGACAATTCCAATAATTGCAAATCCGTAAACCGGGTTCCGTATCAGGCATATCATCAATGTCACTGAGTCCGGTTATGCTCCTGCCGCTTGCGGTTTTCGCATAATTTGCAGGATTTACACTATTAATTTTCTTTTGATAAAGAGTCTTATTTCGCTGATTATCAAATCTCTAATAAGCCTACAGCAATGTAGATATCTCGCAAAAATTTGCGAATCAAATAAGAATTAAACTATTACCTTCACACCCATGGACTTTAATTATAACATCACAAACAAGGGCACTTATGCCATTGTAGAAATGAGTGGAAACCTGATTGATAAAAACCAGGCTACACCTTTGTTGGAAGAAATTCAGGAAACGATCAATAAAGGGATCAACAGCTTTGTTATTTCAATGGAGCATTTCCGCTATCTGAATAGTAATGGATTGAATGTATTGGTCAATATCCTCACAAAAAGCCGTAAAAACGGTGGTGACACTACCATTTGCAGTATCAGTGACAAGATCAAAGAATTGTTGATCATTACCAAACTGAACACAGTGTTCACGATCACTGAAGATCTTCCTACAGCAATCCGCCAGTTTCAAAACTAATGGTATCCTCACATTTTGATAATCATCCTGTGCCTTCACAGGATGATTTTATTTTTTAAGGAAGGCTTGTAAAGCAATTCCACAACGTATAATTTTCACAACCGAAATCTTTAGTATTCCATCCACCTAATTTTTCTGAATCATGTCAGTTGACGTATTGCTCGGTCTCCAATGGGGAGACGAAGGGAAAGGTAAAATTGTCGATGTACTTACTCCTGAATACAGTGTAGTTGCCCGCTTTCAGGGAGGACCCAATGCCGGACACACTCTTGAATTCGAAGGTATCAAACATGTTCTGCACACAATTCCTTCCGGAATATTCAGAAATGACACCATGAACATTGTTGGGAATGGTGTTGTTATCGATCCGGTTACACTGCGTAAGGAAATTGACGCCTTGCTCAAAATGAAAGTCGATGTGAATCAAAAGCTTTTCATTTCCCGAAAAGCCCATGTTATTATCCCAACCCATCGTTTATTGGATGCTGCATCCGAAGCAAGCAAGGGGAAAGAAAAAATCGGCTCCACACTTCGTGGTATCGGGCCAACCTATATGGATAAAACCGGCCGCAATGGTCTGCGTGTGGGAGACATCGAAGCTGCTGATTTCATGGACCGCTATACACG
>CAYMMN010000256.1:0-4962 GCA_964391495.1 uncultured Flavobacteriales bacterium
GCATAAGGCGGAAATGTTTTCTAATCTTTTTGACAGGTTAATAAACAAATAGGCTCCACCGATAGCGACAAATTGTATGATCAGAATAACAGCGATCAGAATTGAAGAGGGGAGATGCAGTTCACCGTCGCCGAATAGAGTCGCTACGTACATGACTGTTTGCACTCCCATGTTGTAAAAGAAAAAGGAAAGAAGGAATGTTTTGAGACGGGAGGTGTGTTTCAATTCATTCCAGACCTTTTTCAATTCGCGGTATCCATTACGTACAACTTTGCCCTCTGATTTTCTGTTATACACATTGTTGGGAAGATAGTAGAATGTGTACTGCGCAAAACCAAACCACCAGATACCTACCAGAAGGAATGCAAGTCTTGTAGCCATTCCGCTTGAGATTCCGCCATACCAGTCAGGAAACAAGATCATGGTTAGAGAAAATATGAGCAGCATTGAACTTCCGATATATCCCATCGCGAAACCTCTGGCGCTCACTTTGTCCTGATCTTGTGGTTCAGCGATTTCGGGCAGAAAGGCATTGTAGAAAACTATACTCCCTGCATATCCGATTGCAGCTAACACCACTCCGAAGACACCGACCCACAATGTGTCCAGAGAAGTGAAAAAGAACAAGGAGGAGCAGGCAAAAGCACCAAGTGTACTGAAGAAATACATGAACTTCTTCTTGTTTCCGCTGTAATCAGCAATAGAAGACAGAAGTGGATTGATGGTAGCGATCACAAGGAAGGCAAGTGAGATCGCGTAAGTTTGCAGGGAATCGCTGTTAAAATTTCTACCAAGAAAACGAACGGTATTGTTTTCCGGGGTGGTTGTTATTGCGTGAAAATATATGTGGAATAATGCTGAGGTAATTACCAGTGAGTAAGAGGAATTCGCCCAGTCATACATTGCCCAGGCACGAATTATTTTCTTATTTCCCTTTATACTCATGAATTAACAAATCTTGTTGAAGGGCAAGTTAAAGTTTTATAGAAGAAGAATGCTAATTTCTTTTCAACAAGCAGTATAACTATCTCCGGGAGGAATTGATTGTTGGATCGTTTGAAGCATCTGTTCCCTTTGTCAGAAATACTTCACTGCAAATCAGGATCAGAACCGGAAGTTTTTAATAGTTTCGATATACAATTTTACTTTTTCCTTTTCAATATCAGGATACAGCCCGTGACCAAGATTCGCGATGTGTCTGGTCGGACCGAAATCTTTCATCATCTTTTGGGTCTCGCGAACAATTGTCTCATCATCTGCATACAAGAGGCAAGGATCCATATTTCCCTGTAGCGTTTTATTCCAGCCAATTATTTTTCTGGATTCTTCTATACCCATATTCCAATCAAGTCCGATCACTTCGCATTTCAATGCGGACATTTCTTCTCTGGCAAAGAATGCTCCTTTTGCAAAGACGATCACCGGTACTTCGCGGATCGCATCACAAATGTCAGAGATGTAACGAAGTGCGAATTCACTGTACTGCTTTGGAGAAAGAATTCCTGCCCAGGAGTCAAAAATCTGGACAATATTAGCTCCTGCAGCAACCTGACCTTTCAGGTAATTAATTGTGCTTTGCGTAATTTTCTCAAGCAACTGATGTGCTAATACCGGTTCCGTGTAAAGGAATTTCTTTGCTTTACTAAATGTTTTGCTTCCGCGACCTTCAATCATATAAGACAGAATAGTCCATGGCGCTCCGGCAAATCCAATCAGAGGAACACGTCCGTTTAATTCTTTTTTAGTAAGCCTGATTGCATCCATCACATAAGGAAGATCATTCGCGTCTGCAATCTTTAGTTGTTCAATGTCTTTTTTATTTTGGATAGTCCGTTCAAACCATGGGCCTTTGCTTTCAACCATTTGGTAGGGAAGGCCCATCGCTTCCGGAATAACGAGGATATCAGAAAAGATAATCGCGGCATCTACATTCAGAATGTCTACCGGTTGTATGGTTACTTCAGCAGCGAATTCAGGGGTTTCGACAAGCTCTTTAAATCCACCAATCTTCTCTCTTACAACACGGTATTCCGGTAAAATTCTTCCGGCTTGTCGCATTAACCAGACTGGAGTACGTTCTGTCTTTTCTCCGCGTGCAGCGCGAAGCAATAAATCATTTTGTAATTTCATAGGGCTTCAAAAGTACAAATTTTGAGGGAATCGCTATTGCACTTTCAATCTTTGGAAATGAAGCGGGCAAACTCTGAATTACAATTGATTAGACGATAATCCGAAGTTTTCTAAAATTAAATTCTGCTATTTCGCAGTTTTGAGATTCAGAACCACCTGTCAACTCTAAAAATAATTCACAATACCAAAGTGAATTTTACCGGTTCGAAAATAAATCGGGTTGTCGAACTGTTTGCCAAGCGCATAACTGACCGACATAATACCAAGCTTTGTTTCAAAATCAATACCTGCGCCAAATCCAATGGGTTGATCTGAGATAAACCCTGAACGGCTTTTATTTTCATACCAGGCTCCATTGAAGAATGCAAAGAGAAATGAATTTTGTTCGAGCAAATATCTGTATTCAAGTTTACCTATCGAAAATGCAGATGCATAAATGGATTCTTCGTCAAACCCACGCAGTGATTTTAAACCGCCAAGACGGTATAATTCATTGGTGAAAATTTCAGGATTGTACATGTATCCGCTTATTGTACCAAGGTTCAGAACATGTCTTCCTCCAAGCGGAATGAAATAATCAAGATTGATTTCTCCCTGGTAATTTGTTGTTCGTAAACGCAGACTGTCGTACAAAACCGGATTGATAGAAGAGTTTTTTCGAATCGTTCTGTTTCCCGTGCTACCGGTAAGTTCAAAGAGCAAACCTTTTCTGGGATTTAAACGATAATCCAGTCTTTCAAAATGAAAGGTGAGTCCGTAGGTGACAATGGTGATATCAGCATAGGGTGGAAGGGTGCTGAGGTTTTCAAGTCCTTTCGTTAGTTGAAGGTTGCTTTCTTTATCGTTAATGAATGCCTTGAGAAAATCATTCCCGGCAAAGCTGTATTGAATCCCAATATTTTTTGTGATGTCAACATAAGTTGAATCTTTCTTGTACAAAGTCAGATTCGCGTCGATTCCAAAAGGAGTATTGAGGAGAAAGGGATAAAGTCCGTGAATTTTTAAATCCTGTGTTTTACCCGGAAGCTGTTTCCAGTTGAATTCGATAATTTCTCCACGCTTCAATGAGTTTTGGAGTTTCAAATGCGCTTCACCTGTGAATGTAAATTTTCCGGGCTTCGCATCATCCGGCAAAAGCCCGATCACTCCGTCGAACTGACTGGCTTTTTTATTTTCAAGAAATAATTCCAGCTTGGTTTCGGTGTTAGTAAATACCACTCTGCTGGGACGATTTTCAGATACAAAGGGCAACTCACGAATTCGATTTGAAATTTTTGAGATTTTCGATTCGTTGTATAAATCACCAGGTCTGATTCCGATGTAACTGTAAATGTATACGGGCGCGATGGTAGCTTTCCCTCTGAGAATCACACTGTCGACAGTGACACTTTTGTTTTTTATAAGGTTCAGCTTTCCGCTGATCGCATTCGATGTAATGAGGAGACTATCGAGTTTTATACTGGCGAATGGATATCCGTTGTTCTCGCAGTTTTGTAAAATCTTTTCTTCTATTTTGAGAATTTGTTCAAGTCGGAATGGTTTTTTTTCAAATAACTTTGATCTGAAACCGGTCCCACTCAGTACATCATTTTCCACATTGCCTTTGCTGAGATATGCCCAGGAATAATAGTCGCCAAGAAATAATTCAGCAGTACAGTTGTTTTGGTTACAATGGATGCTGTCGATACTGGCAGATAAAAATCCGCTTCCTTGCAAACGTAGAAGCGTGTTGTTCAATTCCCGCAGCATACTTAATGAATCTCCGAATGTATTTTGAGAAAGCAATTGCTTTTCCATCCGGATAAATTCTTTCCGCTGTAGTGTGTCCTTTAAATTGAGATTTAATTGAAATGTATGTTGCGAATACCCAATTTGACATTTGATAAAGAACAAACTAATGATCAGCATCCGAAGCGAGGAACGAATCGTTCTTCCTTTTTTCTTTTTCCACACGGTTAAGAAGGAATCCGGGAGCATTTTGTCAAAATATAATTAGAGGGAAAGCGCGAGTTTCAAAGAAACGAAACCTGGGATATTAAATTGTTTGCCTGTGGATTTCATTCGAGTCTCCAGTCGATTTCTTTCTGCCCTTCTCTTTTCAATATCTCATTTGTTCTGGAGAAAGGTTTGCTTCCAAAGAATCCTCTGTCTGCAGAGAACGGCGATGGATGTGGTGATTTAAGAATGAAATGTTTTGTAGTATCAATCAGAACTTCTTTTGCTTTTGCATAATTTCCCCAGAGGATGAAAACTACTCCGGTTCTGGTTGCAGATATTTCACGGATCACTGAGTCTGTGAATAATTCCCATCCTTTATTTTGATGTGAACCGGGTTGACTTTCACGAACAGTGAGTGTCGCGTTCAGTAATAATACACCCTGATCTGCCCATTTCTCAAGGTTGCCGGTTTTTGGAACAGGGATACCCAAATCATTTTTTAGTTCTTTGAATATATTGAGCAGAGAAGGAGGAAGACCAACTCCGGGAGGAACAGAAAATGAAAGTCCGTGTGCCTGTCCCGGACCATGATAAGGGTCTTGTCCCAGAATGACCACTTTTACTTTGTCAAATGGAGTATGCTCAAACGCTGAAAAAATTTTAGTCCCTGGAGGAAATATACTTTCACCCTTTTTTTTCTCTTCCTTGAGAAATTCGATGAGTTTACCAAAATAAGGTTGCTTAAATTGATCAGAAAGCCTCAATTTCCAGCTTTCTTCAATTTTTGGGTTAATTTCAGCCATGGTGTGAATTTAGGAATAGTATTAATTTCAATTAGCAACCCTTCTTTTTTTAATAAAAAGCGACCCCTGTTAATATGTTGAAAACTCTGGC
>CAYMMN010000257.1:0-4948 GCA_964391495.1 uncultured Flavobacteriales bacterium
TGTTAGTTGTTAGTTGTTAGTTGTTAGTTGTTAGTTGTTAGTTGTTAGTTGTTAGATTGAGATATCAAATATCGAAAATAATTTTAAAGTTTCCCTAATAACAAACCTTGTACCTGGTACAAAGTACCAGCCAAATCAAGCTTCATAAAACGAAAACCCCACATTCCCATACTTCCTTATTTCGGTTGGAGGGATTTTTGAATTCAGTTCACGTTTGGATTGATGTTCAATGATAAGGATTCCACCGGGTTCGAGTAATTTTCTTTCAAAAACCAGGTCCGGGATTTGATCGGTTTCGGTCTGATCAAAAGGAGGATCAGCGAATATCAGATCGTATGTGGAGGTGTTTTGCTTCAGGAATTTGTAGACATCGGAACGAATGCATTTCAGTTCTTTGATGCCAAGTTTGGCTGCAGTATCATTCAGGTATTTGACACAATTGAAATGAATATCTACAGCGGTAACATTTTTTGCTCCTCTTGACGCGAATTCAAGACTGATTCCGCCGACTCCGCTGAACAGATCAAGTACGCGCAGGGATTCAAAATCGATTTTGTTGTTGAGAATATTGAAAAGGCCCGACTTGGCATAATCTGTTGTCGGCCTGACGGGCAAAGAAGCCGGAGCAAGCAAAGTACGGCCTCCGTATTTTCCTCCTATGATTCGCAAAGGGCCAGACTAAAAAGCGGGTGAAAAAACTGTGAGGGCAGATCTTTGAATCCGTAACTGTATTCTGCAGGGCCCGGACGAGTACTAAAGCTCAGGTTGCGAATGTAACGGAACAGGAGTTTATACAATGCGGATTCTTTTTCGATATTTCCGGCGAGTCTTACATCGATTGTTTCCGGATTCATGTCAAGCTGTTCGCAAAGGAAGAGAACGAAATACAAAGTATCTTCAATGCCTTTGCAGGAGAATGAATTCATCAGAATGAGATTCTTTCCTTCGGTGACAATCGCGTCCATGTCATTTCCGTAAAAATTCAGAAAGAGTTGTCGCTCCTGATGCGTACGTGCAAACATGCTCATGCTTTCAAGCAGAGCCCTGGAGTGATGTACGATTTCAGGATCTTCAAAAAGATGATTCAGTTCGGTCACCAGCGACGTTGGAATGGCGAAGACAGAATACAATTGAAAGAACGGAACCGGGGTGGCGTAAACAGTCATGTCCTGTTCCACAGGGAAATTAAACTGAAGATAACCCTGTTCGTCACCTTTGCGAAACAAACCATCCGGTACCAATGTGTAATACGGAGTTGAAATGCTGACAGTGACTCTGGCGAATTCAAATTTTCTGAGCAGTTTACTATGGGCAGAAATTTTTTCAAAAACTTCTGTCCATTGTGTTTCGGTTTTTTTAGGATCAGCAGGAAAGCAATCAAGCGCAAGAAAACAATTTTCTTTACGCTCTTTCAATGCGAGCTGAATTCCACCCGGTTCAACGGAAACAAAGAGGTCGCATCGCCCGGCGGTTTGCGTTTCCAGGCTTTCATCAAGGATGAAAATGGAGGCTGATTCCGGTGAAGATCGGCTTCGAAAAATGTTTTCTGTAGTGAGGCTCAAGATGTTCTGTTTGAACTAAGGCAAATCTACGAATTAAACCCAAAAATCTTTTCGCATCGCTGATAAATAGCACCGGAAAGATGAAATAGGCTTAAATTTTAGAGTGAATCCGGATTTATTTTTAGTTTTGCCGCCTCTGCCGAATTCAGGAAGCAATGGACGCTTAGCTCAGTTGGTTTAGAGCATTACCTTGACAGGGTAGGGGTCACAGGTTCGAATCCTGTAGCGTCCACATTAAATTGGTTGTTGGTTATTGGTTTTTGGTTTTTGGTTTTTGGTGCCCTTTGGTGTGTAGACTTTCCATCCTTTTAACATCCACACTTGAAACCTCCACTTACACTTACACTACCTATCTTCGTTAAAATATATATTCAGGCCATCTGAATTGATCCACTCTGCTTCGCTGTTTTGGTAATTATAATTTTTGTAATTTCAGGCTTCCCAACCAATAACCCCTATCCAATGAGCGAACCTTTAAAGCGAAGAAGCTTCATCTCCCGTGTAACTCTCGGACTGGTGTCAGCAATTGCTGTTCCCTTCAACGGCATATCAAATTCAATCAAAGAATCTATTAATCCCGAAGACAAGAAAATGAAGCCCATAAAAAATATTAAACCTCTTGGATTCATGTGGGACACCGCAGATCCGTTTTTGTTTTGTGTTCATCACGAAGACAAATTTCCAAAAGGAAATGCGGAGATGGGTCCCGTTACATCGATGCAGGGAAGAAATCTTGGCGATGATTTTATCATCAAGGATGGTTTCAGAATGTATCACGGCAAAAAAGTTCCCGGATTTCCCGGCCATCCTCACCGGGGATTTGAAACGATTACTGTTGTCCGACAAGGTATCGTGGATCACGCGGATTCAATGGGTGCGGCCGGAAGATATGGCAATGGTGATGTGCAATGGATGACTGCCGGAAAAGGTGTTCAGCATTCGGAGATGTTTCCATTGCTTAGTGAAAAGAAAGAAAATCCGATGGAACTTTTTCAGATATGGCTGAATCTTCCAAAGAAAAATAAAATGGTCGAGCCGCATTTTAAAATGTTGTGGCAGGATATGATTCCACGTTATGTTCACAAAGACAATAACGGAAAATCAACGACTGTTGAAGTGATTGCCGGAAAGATCGGAAGTATCAAAGCTCCTGCACCTCCGCCCGATTCCTGGGCCGCGACAGAAAGTAATGAAGTAGCGATCTGGAATATTAAAATGAATCCGGGTGCAGTCTGGACTTTACCAAAAGCATCAGCAGGAATTAACCGTACCGTATATTTCTATGAAGGTGAATCACTCAATCTTGCAGGTACTTCCATTCCAAAATACAATGCGGTGGAACTGGAAGCAAACATGGATGTATTGGTTCAGGCAGGTGATCAGCCGACCAGTGTTTTATTGCTCCAGGGGAAACCGATTGGCGAAACCGTTATTCAATACGGTCCATTTGTAATGAACACCAAGGAAGAAATCAATCAGGCTTTTGAAGATTATCACCGCACTCAATTCGGTGGCTGGCCGTGGCCAAGGTACGATCAGGTTCACCCTCGTGAAAAAAGCAGGTTTGCAAAACATGCTGACGGAAAGGAAGAAGTGAAGAGTAGTTAGTTGGCTTATAATTGAGCCAGAATAACTATGTAATTTTTACCGTAAGCCTTCGCGCACTTCGGACAGTAAGGATAGTAGAACATTAGTTTCTTTGCTTCCTTGCCTTTGGATTGGACATAGACTTTCATCTGTTCTACAAATTTCGCCATCTCGTTATAGGAGCCTTCGAAAACTTTTGACAAGAAAGTCCCGGAAATTTTTTCCATTTCCGCTTCGGGAATTTCTTTCTCTACGGCGATATGGACTTCAGATCCCCAGGGAGATTTTTCTTCTGACAAAACAAGCTGTTCTTTGCTTTTCGCTCCGGCGTGTTCAATTAATTCCATGTTTTTCTCCATCACTTTTCCAAAGTTTAACGGAATGTGAAAAATACTGGTAACATGATCTTTCAGAAATAATTTGTCTTTGAAATTCACTTCTTTTTCCTGCCAGGCTTCAAGGTTAAATCGCGGACAACATCCTGTTTCGAAATTTTCAGTGGTTTTCATGATTCTTTGGTTTTGTCTACTAAAGTTAGAGACAAACACAAAAAAATACTATGACCAATGATCAGAACCGAAATTGTTTTTGTGAATAAAAAACCTGTGATTTTGCAGGAATAAAACTAGTGTATTGAATCAGATAATTTTCCAGATCATGTGTACGCCAAAGCCGATCAGAGCGCAACCGATAACACGATTTACCCACAGAATAACATTGGCTTTTAAAAGACTCTTGATGCGGTTCGCGACAAATGATTTCAGCAAATCTGTTCCGAGGACTGTCAGTAAAACGGAAGTAAAGAATGCTGCTTCTTCGCTGCGGCTATAGGATTTCAGACTCACCATACTGATTACACTCAGCCAGAAAAGCAAAACCGCAGGGTTCATGATGTTGAGAAGAAATCCTTGCAGCATGAATTTAGCATGGACAGTTTTTTTGTCGTCGTCCACTTCTTTTACTTTTATTTTCTTAATGAAATTGACAACACCAAATCCAATTAGCAAGATTCCTCCAATCCAACCCATCAGGGTTTTGTTTTGTTCCATGAGGTTGAGCTGAGCAGCGAAAAAATAACACACCGCGATTACTGTCGCGTCGCTGATGAATACGCCAATAGCCATGTGTACACCGGCTTTGAACCCTTCGTGCAAACTTGTTTGCAGCAAAGCGAAAAACACCGGCCCCAGCATAATTGCCAGCAAAAGTCCAAAAGTAAATCCGCTGAATATGGGCTCGAGCATTTTTTTGGTTCCGGGTTAGTGCTTAGTGCTTAGTGGTTAGTGCTTAGTGGTTGGGAGAATTGAGATCTGCTCAAACTTCGAACTTCGAACCCGGAACCCGGAACTCTGAACTAAGAAGAAATATATTGCTTCCACTCCTCCAACTGCGAAGCCTTGAGAACTCGGGGGAATTTGTTTTGTCCGCCGAGCCTTCCGTTGTTGCTCATGTAATTGTAGAATTTGATTGCAGGCAAGGTATCAATGATTACTTCTTTCAGCGCGGAAACACGTTCGACGGCGTAATCGTCGTTCAGTTCTTTTAGTTTTTTGTCGAGTAAAAGTTTGGCCTGGGTTCTGTCAAGATTTCCGTTCACTCCGAGGAACCAATGATGGGCAAAAGATCCTTCATATGGAATTCCGGCTACAGTGAATTCGGGAATTTCAACATTGAGTTGTTCAGCGACATATTCGACAGCTTTGTTCATGTTGTCGACACTAAGATGTTCTCCAACCAGACTAAGGAAATGTTTTGTTCTTCCGCTGATGACGATTTCGCAGTTTTCTTTGTTGACAAAG
>CAYMMN010000258.1:0-4927 GCA_964391495.1 uncultured Flavobacteriales bacterium
GTTCTGAAGATTCCTTCATGTTTGAAAAAGATATACCCAGTATTCCAGGTCCAGATCATGCCATTTATTGGATCCAGATCACCTTCCTGTGCACCTGTATGATTCCGGGCAGTATCGATACCCAGATAAAAACGCATTCGGGTATAAGTACCGTTAGGAATTCCGGACGCTGAAATATGACAAGTTGTATCCACCGCGGCGTTAATCAGATCATAATTCTGTAAATTGTATTCGGTGCTGTCAGCTTTTATCAAAGTAACATTGGTAAGATAATACTTCAACAAATCCACCTGATACAAATTTCCGGCTGCATTGGTATAGATTTGCTGACCCAGTTGAATTGGTTGGCCATCAACTTCGTTACTCACATTGATCCTTAAACTACCGGTAGTAGAAACAGGATCCGGTGAATTTTCATCAGCGTCTTTCTTACAGGACGAAAACAACAAACTTACAGCCAGCAGGCAGATTCCTGTCAGCTTCATGAGTATACTTTTGTACATTTTTTGGATATTTCTGCTTGAATGCAAATATAAGAAATTCATGTGGATTTTGGTTAATGATGCGCTCTGCATTTACCGGTTTTTCCGCAGTTTTCACGATTTTCAGCTGACCTACATCATCATTAGCATTGACTGGAGTCATACGGATACCGATCACCGAGGCCCTAACTTTGTATAAGGTTAAATACCGGTAATCATATTTAATTTCCGGTGTTTTGATGAAGGAATAGCATTCTGAAATAAACGTAATTGAATTATGCCTACGCTCAATGAAAGAAGTCTGATCGGTCACAAAGAATTCCCTGCAGTATCTATCATCCTGCCGGCCCATCCACAGACTCCTAAATCCAAACTGGATCGTGAATACCTGAACAGCCTTTTGTCGCAGGCGGAAGCACAGCTATTGACTCAATACAGCAGAATAAAGACAGAAAACCTGATGGATAAATTGCATCATGCAGTGAATACCATCAAACCAAATGAAATATCAAAAGGTCTGGCGATTTATGTTTCGGATACAATTGAAAAAGTCATTCACCTGCCATTTTCTGTCACCGAAAAAGTGATCGTCGACAGTTCATTTGAAATCCGGGACCTGCTGATGGCGGCCAAAATGAACAGGAATTATCTTGTTCTGATTATTTCTCAAAATAAAGTCAAGTCCTTCTTTGGTTATGGTTCCCATCTTATACCGGTTCACTTTGAAGGAATGCCGGATAATGTTAAGGACGTTTCAAATGAACACAGCTTCCCTGGATGGGATTATCTGGATACTCATGCTTATGAAGAGAAAAATATCCACAATTATCTTCGCTTTATCGACGATGTGATTGAGAACGAAACCAAAGGCACAAACGACCCTGTAATTGTGATGGGAGATACTAAACTCATCGGTTTTCTGAAACACCATACACGAAATGCTAAAAAAGTCATTGGTTTTGTAGAGGGAAATTATGAGCACGCCGATTTTAATGAAATCCGCTCCAGGATACGCCCATATTTCGATACCTTTGAAGGAAAGGAACAGGATTCTGCTTTTGAGCTGTTGCAAAACGCGGTAAATTCAAACACTTATTCCGCCGGAATCTCTGAAGTATGGCGGGCTGCAGCGGAAGCGAAAGGAAGATTACTGCTGGTTGAAAGAGATTACAAACAGTCAGCACGATTTGGGGATGATAGTTATTCAATACTCATCGACAAAGAAGTTGAAAGATCTAGAAGTAAGATTGTCGATGCAGTTGACGATATAATTGAAATGGTTTTGCTCAATCATGGAGATGTTGTATTTGTTGAAAACGGGAAATTGAATTCCTACCAGAGGATTGCATTAATCAACAGGTATTGAGGAGTTCAGGACTTTGAATGAAAGGTGTTGTGATTGTTGCAAAAGAAGAATCAAATAAAACTATTGGCAGATCATAAGTTTTAATTCGTTCAAACCCAAGCAAACTCAAAATCATGAAAAATGTTCTGGTGCCAACTGATTTTTCAGGCAATGCCATGCATGCCATTCGTTTTGCAATGGAATTATGCCGCAAGCAAAATTCAAAGGTTGTGCTTTTCCATAGTTTCATAATCCCGGTTTACGCAACAGATATTCCTGTTTTTCCACAAGCCGATGAAGAATTGCGTAAAGTATCAGAAGAGGCAATTCAAAAATTGATAAACCAACTCAAAGCTGAAAATCCGGGTGTCGAAATTGAATCTCTCGTAACCCAGGGTTACGCGGAGGATGAAATTGTGGAAGCTGCTGCTACTAAACAGGCGGATCTTATAATTATGGGGACTCAGGGTGCTTCAGGTTTAAGAGAAGCATTGGTTGGAACAATCACAGCATCCGTCATGGAGAAAGCCACCTGTCCGGTCATAGCTGTTCCCGAAGGAGCATCAGTTGCTGCTTTTAGTAAAATCGTGTATGCGACAAGTTATGCGGAGGGAGATTTTCAGCATGTAGAAGAAATCATTGACTTTGCCAGACCATTTAACGCGGAAGTAGTTATTCTCCACATTTCATCAGGCGAAATTGAAGCAACTTATGAATACGAATCCATAGAACGCTTCAAAGAGCGAATTGCGGAAGACAGCAAGTATGATAAAATTTCATTTCACCTGCTCGAAAATAAAAGTGTTTACGAAGGCCTGAATAAATACCTCGACGAAGTAAACGCTGACCTGGTCGCAATGACCATGCACAAACGGTCATTTGTGCAAAAAATGTTTAACAGGTCCATTACCCGGAAAATGGCCTATCATACGCACATCCCGTTAATCGCTTTCAAAACTAACGAGCCTTTGTGACATTTCGTTTTTTTGAAAGTACATTCTCATCTCAGAAGTTATTGCCGCGGTCATTTTGATATACCAATCACATTCGGTAAATTTCTTCTCAAATTCTTTCCCAATGAAAAAGTTATTTTCAATCCTCCTGGTTTCCGTTTGCTTCAACAATTTCATTCAGTCTCAGGATCTGGCAACCTTACGCGAAAAAATTGACGGAATTGCCGGAGACCATCTGAAGAAGACCGACGGAATAGGATTTGC
The DNA here is from genome assembly GCA_964391495.1 of uncultured Flavobacteriales bacterium. GTDB lineage: Bacteria > Bacteroidota > Bacteroidia > AKYH767-A > 2013-40CM-41-45 > JADKJP01. The sequence continues at coordinate 3,045 of CAYMMN010000258.1, forward strand.
AATTATAGTTTACAATAAAGGTCAAAAGGAATATTTCTATTATGGAGTCAACGACCCTGGTACCAGGGACCGTGCGGATTCGTCTACCATATTTGAAATTGGGCCTATTACAGAAACATTTACAGCTGTGACTTATGCGGCTTTGTCTGTGAAAGGGAGTATCGGTTTGGATGATCAATTACAGAATTATCTGCCTGTCGATGTCCCTGCACCGGTTTATCAAAAAATCGTTTGCAGTCCGATGAAAGACCCCGAAAACCCGTATGGAGTAGGGCAAGAGGGCACGAAAAAATTTACACCCTATGTGTGTCTGCCAGACGCATCAGAAAAACCTCAGCCTATCCTTTTGTGTTATCTCGCGACACATACAAGTGGTTTGCCTGCTTATCCAAACAACCTGAAATCTCCAATGGGTAAAAATGACCCTTATGTAAATTATTCAAAAAATGATTTGTATTCTTTCTTGAAAAATTATCGGCTGCTGGAGCCAGTTGGTTACGATTACCTTTATTCTCCGCTCGGAATATCAATCCTTGGTCATGCGATTGCTTTACATGAAAAGGAATCATATGAGAATGTTGTTGCCAAAAACCTGTTGTCTCCACTCGGTATGAATCAGACATCTGTCAACCTATCTGAGGATGGAAAGTTTCATTTTATAAATGGATACAATGCAACAGGAAAAAAAGTTGCTCACTGGAATTATGATATTCTGGCTCCCTCAGGAGCTTTTCATTCAACACCAGCGGATATGATGCGCTTTCTTGAGGCGAATTTGTCAACCGGAAAATCCCCAATGCACGATATTCTGGATTTTACCCACAACCCCCGTATCCGTTTAAATACGGGTAATAGTACCAATCAGGAAATTGCACTGGGATGGAAGATAAGCCCTCTGGGAATTGAAGAAGACAGGATTGTCTGGCAAGGTGGGCTCACAGGTGGTTTTGCTTCTTATATTGGTTTTGTTGAAACATCACACACCGGTGTAGTAATTTTATCCAATTGCTCGGTTCCCCTGGAAGACATGGGACAAGCGATTCTGAAAGCAATTAATTAAAGAAAAATTTTCGGTTTATTAATGTTACGCTGAAACCGGATTATCAAATTGCAATAAAGAAAAAGTTGAGGTTTTTAAATTACCACTTCTTACTTTGGATTTGCAAACTTCCAAACACAGCGTTTGTTTCCAATCGTACACATGGATTTCCTTCTTTATAGGCTGATGTGGTATAGATGGATGTACCGAATCCTGCTTTGGTCCTATCAGGCGCCTGTATGTTTCCAAACACGGCATTCATCTCAATCCGCATCGGAATACTGTCATTGATGATGAGTTTGCCCGATCCAAAAACAACATTCATTTCAAGCTTCTGATCGCTTGTCGGCACCTGCATTTTGAATAAGTCAACTCTGCTGCTGCCAAAGACCACATTGTATTCTTTTTTAGTGCCATCATCATCGATGTTCGCTTCATTAAATACAATGTTATTGCTACCCCAACTCCTGTTAAAACCACCCGCAATTACTTTTACTCCCCAATAAATAAGTAGAATTCCAAAGAATACTCTCAGAAAGGGGAAATGGATATCAAATACTTCACGGAGAATGATTGATAAACCGATCAAAATGATCACAACACCCCAAAATACTGCGGAAGAAACAAAGCTCATGGTTCGGAGATTAGACATGTTCAGGAATTGATGGAAATAAAATTAGTAATTAATTTATTATTCGGAACGCACGGAATAAAAAATTAATGCTATGTATCTGATTATATTCTTGGTGATTGGTATACTTTTTATTTTCCTGCGGATTTACTTATTCTCTTTTGCTTTTTTCCTGAAGTACTTTTTGAAAAGAAAATTACCCTGAAGTGCCTT
>CAYMMN010000259.1:0-4913 GCA_964391495.1 uncultured Flavobacteriales bacterium
CTGCCTCCTCTGGGATTTACCACGAATCATTTCACCTACGACACTGTCCAGATTTCCGCTGATGCTTTGGCTGATCCGGATTTCAATAAAGTTGGAATTACAGAAGGAACCGGAGCGGATGAAGTGCATTACCATGTACCGATGCCAAATGTAAATGGCTCGGTGAGGGTTTATGCAAGATTGTTCTACCAGCCTGTACCTCCAAAATGGCTGGATGAAATGTTCCAGCTTTCAAGTGCTGAGATCGATACCTTCCGGACAATGTACAATGCCGCTGATAAGGATCCATTGAAAATTCTGGAAGACAGCTTGTCTCTCAATATTACCGGAGTAAAACAAATATCCACTGTACAAGAAGCCCTGGTGTTTCCAACTATTACAACAAATGGCAGAGTGACAGCAAGAGTTGGAAAAGGAACACAAATCCTTCACATAGAAATGTACGATATGAACGGAAGACAAATTCTGGATTTGAATCCTGTTGGAGGTAAAGAAGAAATCACGTTCAATTTTACCGGAACTGCGGGAACTTATTTTGTACGTGTCCGGTCAACAGCGGGTGAATGGACAAGAAAAATTTTGAAAAGAAATTAAATAAAAACAAATAGCATCTAAACCAGTCTAATTAAAAACCATGAAACACTCTACTCTTAAAGGTATGTTGCTGATGGGGATGTCGCTTTTCATGTGCGGAGTATTTTCCGCAAATGCTCAGCTTGCATTCACGGATGCCAATACCAGTCTCAATCTTGGCGGCATGTACAGCGGTTGTGCTGTAACCGTTACGGATGTAAATTTTGACGGAATGGATGACATCCTTCGGATGGATCAGGGCCACCGCCTCTATCTTGATTTACAGAATCGTGATGGAAGCTACACTACACAATTTTTATATGACATCGGTTCTTCCAGTGCCTGGGCGATGACCTGTGCGGATGTAGATCAGAACGGATGGAAAGATGCAGTAATGGATGGTGACGGCGGAATTATTTTTGTAAAATTATTCGGCGCCGGAAGCACGGTAAGTGTAACTACATCAACTCTGCAGAGCTCCGGATTCTTTTTGCAAAATGCAACGTTCGCGGATTTCAATAACGACGGATGGATCGATTTGTTTTGCTGTGATGATAATGCGGCAGCTCACATGTACCTCAATGATGGTACAGGTAACCTGAACATTTCTACCATGGTGAATTTTGCAGTTAATCCCGGTGTGAACTATGGCGGTGATCCGGCAGATTCAGGAAACTATGGTAGCGCATGGATTGATTTTGATAACGATGGCGACCTTGATTTGTATGTCGCTCATTGCCGTCAAAGCACATCCAGTCCTACTGATCTTCGCCGTATCAACAGAATGTTTGTAAACGATGGAAATAATAATTTCACCGAGCAGGCCAATGCTTACGGCATTGATATCGGCTGGCAAACATGGACTTCAAGTTTCGGTGACCTGGACAATGATGGAGATCTTGATCTGGTACTTACCAATCACGATCACACCAGCCAGATTTTTCAAAATGATGGTACCGGTCATTACACTGAATTATTGTCAACAGGATTTCATACCAACGCGATTACACCAATCGAATCAGTTGTTGAAGATTTCGATAACGATGGTTTCGCGGATATCCTGGTTACAGGTTCCGAGTGGATGTATTGGAAAAATAATGGCGACATGACATTCACCCAGCTGAATGGATTGTTTGCAAATAACGGTATGCTTTCTTTCGCTACCGGTGATTTGAATCACGACGGGTTCATTGATGTTTATGCTTCTTATGGTGACATCTATACAAGTCCATCCAGTTTTCAGGATGTCGCTTATCTGAACAACAAAAACTCCAATCACTTCATCACTTTTGATCTGGTAGGAACGGCAAGTAATAAGGGAGCCATTGGTGGTCGTGCTACTATTTACGGACCATGGGGAGCACAGGTACGTGAAGTACGTGCAGGAGAAAGTTATGGTACATGCAATTCATCACAATTGCATTTCGGATTGGGAAATAATCTGGAAGTGGACTCAGCGGTTATCTGGTTCCCTTCAGGAAATATTACACGTTTGTATAATTTGAATGCTAATCAGTTTGTGAATGTAGTAGAGAACAATTGTTCGCTCACAGGAAACCTGATCTCAGGTCCAAGTATTATTTGTACCGGACAGACAATTACCCTGACTGCCGCAAACGGATTCTCATCTTACCTTTGGTCTACAGGCGAAACAACTCAGTCTATCCAGGTTTCCAGTTCCGGTTCATACAATGTGTTGGTATCTGACGGTGGAACTTGTACTGACCTTTCGCCAACTCTTAGCATTTCACAGAACCCCGATGAAACACCAAGCATTTCAACATCCGGAGATGTAAGTTTCTGTAATGGCGGATCTGTAACACTGACAAGTTCAGTTGCTGTTGCTTATGTCTGGTCGGATGGCAATACTACTCAATCGATTGATGTTACTACTGCGGGTTCCTATACAGTTACCATCACCGGCGCTTGCGGACAATTTACTTCAGATCCGGTTACCGTTAGCGTCCTAAGTTCACCGGATCCTGTTGTAAGTGGAGCCAGCGCTGTTGGACCAACTTCTGTTGTTCTCAGTGCTACAGGTAATGATCTTTACTGGTATGATTCTCAAACCGGAGGAACACAGGTTGGTCAGGGTGCAACATTTACTACTCCGGTTTTGTCGACACCTACAACGTACTGGGTTGAAAACAGAACATCATATCCGGGACCTTTGAGAAATACCGGAATGACCTATCACGCAGGTACAATGTTCAGTGGTCCTACAACCAATGGAACTATTGAATTTACCGTGAACAGCGCATGCACTTTGAAATCAGTAAAAGTTTATACTGATTCTGCAGGCCTTCGTGAAGTTCAGCTTACCGATGCGTCAGGAACTGTACTTCAGTATGCATCCGTAAACATTCCAGTTGATTCTTCGAGAGTGAATTTGAATTTCGCGCTTAGTCCGGGTACTTACAGACTTACGACAAATGCAACCGTGAACCAAACTACTTTTAATCATAATTCACCACGTTTGCAACGGAGCTCGAATGGTGTTGTGTATCCTTATGTAACTCCAAACAATACGGTTGTTATCACAGGGTCTAATCAGGGAGCGAATTACTACTATTATTTCTACGACTGGGAAGTTGAAGAACAAGGTGCTGTTTGTACCAGTGATCGTATACCTGTTATCGCTGACATTCTCAACGGTATTGACGAAGCAGGATTAGAATCCGGTATTTCCATTTATCCTAATCCGGCAAGCGGTATCGTTAATGTAAATCTTGATGCGGCCACACCGGTGCATCTGAGCATTTATGATGCATCCATTCGTCTGGTTCGTGAAGTGCGTTTTAACGCAATGAGCAATCAATTCAATGTTGAAGATCTTGCAGCAGGCGTTTATCAGGTTAAAATTAACAAAGGCGATAACACCTATAATTATAAATTGGTGGTACGTTAATCGCGGATTTTTTTTAAAAAAAGGGAGATCATTTTTGAAATGGTCTCCCTTTTTAATTTTAGATTTTAGATTTTAGATTGATGAGCTGAAATGGAGAATTTAGCCCGATTCCGTAGCGGAATTTTATTTTTTTAGCTGATTAAAATTCGCGGTTAGGTTGGTTCCTGTTTTCATGAATTTCATGGTCCAGAAAATCATATTCAATAAGATTCCCAGGAGTAAAGTCATACCCCAGGTTTGTGGGTGAGAAAGCGGATTGGCAATGCGCTCTCCAATATCATACAACAAAGGACTTGGTTCACTGATGATATCCCAGCTGTTCCAGCGCTGGTAACGGCCCAGATAAACACCAAAACTTCCTAGAAATAACAGCACTGTTGAAATCGCTCCGACAAGGAACGGATGTAACTTGCGAAGCAACAGATTTTCAATTTCAAACAAACTGATAAATCCAAATGCAAGTCCGGTCCATGCATAGGAAAGTATCACGATGAGATCATACCATAGAGGAACCGGATTTCTCGCTTTCAGATGAAAGAGATCTGTGAGAATGTAAGGTGAGTTTGGAAAGAAAAGTAACCAGGTTCCAAGTAGAAGACACAGAGCGAAGATACCCTTTGGTTGATTTTTCCATCCTGCAAGAATGGTCCCGACACACCACGGAATAAAAGCGAGAAATAGATTCCAGTTCAGGAACAGATAAGTCGCAGTTCCGGTGAAATAATACCGGACAGCCGACAGCGCGAAACAAAACAAGGACATACCGAATAAAAACAAGGCGGTACGAAAGCGTAAAGTGAGAAATGAATGATTGGTCATGGCATGCGTATTTCAGCCATAACGTGAGTGCAGAACGGAAATTGAATTTTTAAGAAATTAAAACACGGATATTTTCCTAGTTACGCTGGTGTTTTAAAAACTCGGCAATCCGTTTTTGCGCGTTTCGGCGGATGCTCATGTAGAAAAGATTAAAGTCTGCGATGTGGTAGTTTTTCAGATTGTACAGACGGCTGCCGGTAAAATGTGGTCTGGAAATACGCAAAACACCATCCTTTATATCCACCTGTGCATCACAAACTTTTTCAACGATGCGATCAAAATTTTTGAGAATTGTTCCGGGATTTAATTCCCGGGGAATATTTATTGTATCTGTTTTCCAGCTGAGTGGATTTGTGCAAATCGCCGGACGAAGAGGTTGGACATATCCTTCCGGATAAAAATCCCGCGCGTAGGTGCGCCAGGACGTATAGCAACCGGTTTCAGTTGAGTCCTCGCAGGGTTTTAGTTTTGTAAAAACAGAATCATAAACCGGCATTCCAACAAGGTATGCTGCGACCAGTTGTCGTGACAATTCCTTTCCGTCAAAATATTCTTTCAGCAAACGGATCGCGTGAGTAGTACCCTGACTATGCGATGCAATAATAATTGGTCG
>CAYMMN010000260.1:0-4890 GCA_964391495.1 uncultured Flavobacteriales bacterium
CCAAAGATCTGTTTGAATATTCAATAAGCTGTCATTTCCCAATCCGGCAAAAGCCCTGTTATTGATTACAAAGCAGGTACCATTCGAAAATGGTAAGCCCGGATAAGAAGCAACAGCCATCCACGAATTAAACACAGGATCGTATTTCCACAGATCATTTTGATAAGATGTAGAAGTGCCGCATCCAACATAGCCTTTATCGAAAAGTGAAAATGAGATAGCATTGGATCTGTACTCGCCTTCAAAATCGGCAAGTTGTGTCCAGGCATCGAGTAGCGGATTGTATTTCCAGAAATCTTTTTTTAGATCCTGGGAAAATGAAAATCCGGTACCAAAGTACACCGTATCACGAATAGCAAATCCCGTTGCCCACCGTCTGCCGAAAGTTGCAAGATCAGATACATTGCCAAGGTTCCGTTTGATGGTCCAACAGGTATCAGCAGAAGGATTAAACTCCCAGGTTTGTTTTACATAACCGGAACTTCCATCATATCCACAAAGTATATATGCTCTGGACCTGGCGACAATAGCAACAGCATCACGTCTGCCACTGGTTATTGCAATTGTGTTGTAGAGCCCAAGTTCCTGTTCACTTTGCCAGGTATTACTTACCGGGTTAAAGCTCCAGAAATCTTTTAAAAAGTTGGTATTGTCGAACCCGGTTCCAACATAACCAATAGTATCAATTGCAAAACCAACTGCTCCTTTTCTTGCGACTCCGGCGAAATCTGCTACTTGTGACCATGTATTTAAATCAGGATCAAATTTCCAGAAGTCTGTAAGTAAATTTCCCTGGCTGTCCTGACCGGTTCCAACGAAAGCCTGACCATTAATTACAAAGCTCACTGCATTGATTCTTTCAGCACCGGGAAAGTCAGCCTTTCTTACCCATGTATCAACATTTGCAGCATTCGTTTCTATTATAGAAAAGAAAATGCTGCCTGCGATGAATGATTTTGCAAGTATTGAAATGGTATGCAGAAGTGGTTTTCTCATAATTAAATTTGGTTGACCAATAAGCCGTCTTTCATCACAAGTTTTCTATCCGCAAGTCTTGCAAGTTCTTCATTGTGTGTGACGATCACAAAGGTATTTTTGAATTGTTCCCTGAGCTCAAGGAACAAATGGTGTAAAGATTTTGCAGAATTTGAATCAAGATTTCCTGATGGTTCATCCGCGAACACCACACTGGGGTTGTTGATCAAAGCCCGTGCGACAGCAACCCGTTGCTGTTCGCCACCACTCAATTCGGATGGTCTGTGACTCAATCTTTCGTTAAGGCCAAGAACATCCAGTAAATGCCCCCCCTTGTTCATTGCTTCCTTTTTTGAAGTACCAAGAATCAAAGCGGGCATCATCACATTTTCCAAAGCGCTGAATTCAGGTAAAAGATGATGAGATTGAAAAACAAATCCGATTTTTTGATTTCGGAATAAAGCAAGCTTTCGGGAGGAGAGTGTCGTAATCTCAACATTGTCTATACTCACGCTTCCTGAATCCGGTTTTTCAAGGGTGCCCAGAATATGAAGCAAGGTGCTTTTCCCCGCACCAGATGCGCCGACGATGGAGATGATTTCACCTGTTTCGATACTTAATTCGATTCCTTTCAAAACCCTTAGTGAATCAAATGATTTTTGTATTGCTTTGGCCTTGATCATGCTTTTTGCTTCGACCACGAAAGTAATGAATCTTCAGTAACCCAAAATTCGCTCTCATTTCGAGTTGATCGATTAGGTTACAGTCAGTGTTGTTTTATATCATTTTTGAAGAATTCTGAATTACCAGTTCATAACAGAATCTGTACGGGTTTATTGTTTCGAAGAAAGGAAAGAACCTCTCATTGAATGTCATTTCCAAAGCTCAGGGATCTGAGTATCTCCCTTACTTTAACGCCTCGCTTGATCTGCATTAAGATTTTGTGTGTAGGTTTGTAAATCCATAAATATTGTTGTTGATTTTACTTGATGTTGTTATTTATAAACATTTTATTTACAGATAATTAGATTAACTCAATAAACTATAATACTGTATGAAAATCGCACCTCCGTCCATTTCAGAATTGTCCGAATACTATCAGAGTTACTTTCATTATTTGCCTGAAACAGACCTCATGGAAGCCATGCAAAGGCTGACAAAGGAATCGGATAAATTCTATTCCGAAATAACAGAATCACAGGCAGGGTATAGCTATGCAGATGGCAAATGGCAGTTAAAAGAAGTCGTTGGACACATCTGTGATACTGAAAGGATCATGGTTTACCGAGCACTTCGTATTGCCAGGAAAGACAAGACTCCAATTGAAGCTTTTGATGAAAATTTTTACACAGAGAATTCTTTCTATTCAAGTAGAAGTTTTTCAAGTATTTACGAGGAATGGAAGAGCATTCGTGCAGCAAGCCTGTCCTTTTTTCAGAACCTTGATCTTTCATCGTATGGAAATGTAGGAACTGCCAACAAAACACCGGTGAGTGTAAAAGCGATACTGTATTTTATAATCGTGCATGAAAGACACCATCAAAGGATCATCAGGGAGCGTTATTTAAACGTTGAAAAATCGTCATGAATTCCTGATTTCACGGGCATTCCGGATAAAAAAAATGATACTTTTGTGCGGCTAAATTGTGCTTAACCGCCTAAATTAATCACTATGAATATTCATGAATACCAGGGAAAATCGATTTTAAAATCATTTGGAGTCGGAATCCAGGAAGGAATTGTAGCAGAAACACCTGAACAGGCTGTTGAGGCAGCCAAAGAATTAAACAAAACTACCGGAACATCCTGGTGGGTAGTGAAAGCGCAAATCCATGCAGGTGGAAGGGGTAAAGGCGGCGGTGTAAAACTTGCCAAGTCTTTGGATGAAGTTAAAGAAAAAGCCACTGCAATCATTGGTATGAATCTGGTCACTCCGCAGACCGGACCTCAGGGAAAAAAAGTTAGTAAAGTACTCATCGCACAGGATGTTTATTATCCGGGTGCATCTCCTACAAAAGAGTTTTATATCAGTGTGCTTCTTGACAGACAAAAAGGAAGAAATATCATCATGTATTCCACTGAAGGAGGTATGGATATTGAAGAAGTAGCTGCTAAAACTCCTCATTTAATTTTTAAGGAAGAAATCGACCCTAAAGTTGGTATGCAGGGATTTCAGGCAAGAAAAATTGCCTTTAATCTTGGATTGAGCGGAGAGGCATTCAAACAAATGACAAAGTTTGTTGCTTCCTTATACAAAGCTTACGATACAATTGATGCTTCATTATTTGAGATCAATCCGGTTTTGAAAACATCCGATGATAAAATTATCGCTGTCGATTCAAAAGTTGGTTTTGATGAAAACGCATTATTCCGTCATCCGGATTATGCGGCGATGCGTGATATCGCGGAAGAAGATCCTACAGAAGTTGAAGCAGGAGAACACAACCTCAACTATGTGAAATTGGATGGAAATGTTGGATGCATGGTGAACGGTGCCGGTCTTGCGATGGCTACCATGGATATTATCAAACTTGCGGGTGGTGAACCGGCAAACTTTTTGGATGTAGGTGGAACTGCCAATGCAGCCCGCGTAGAGCAGGCCTTCCGGATTATCCTCAAGGATCCGAATGTGAAAGCCATTCTCGTGAATATCTTCGGAGGAATTGTTCGTTGTGATCGCGTAGCTCAGGGAATTGTAGACGCGTATAAAAATATTGGCGCCATTCCGGTTCCGATCATTGTCCGTCTTCAGGGTACAAACGCTGAGGAAGCGAAAAAAATTATTGATGAATCAGGACTCAAAGTATTTTCAGCGATTCAGTTGAAAGAAGCTGCTGATCTGGTAAATGAAGTTCTGAAAAAGTAAACCAAATATCATGAAAGCATTATCCAACGAGGAAGCCTTCCTGGCTGTCCCTGAACCATCATTGTGTGATTACAAGACGTCTAAATTTGTAATACAGCAGGTTCCTTATGAACATACTTCATCCTATCTGGAAGGAAGTGCGAATGGTCCTGGTGCTATCGTTTCAGCTTCTCACTTCGTTGAATTTTATGATGAAGAACTTGACACGGAAACATACAAAAAATGCGGTATCTCCACACTTCCCGCCATTGACTTTCAGGGGAAAGTCGATGCTGATGCAATTGGTCTGATTGAAACTGAAACACGGAAATTAATCGAGGATGGAAAGTATGTGGTTTCATTGGGTGCGGAACATACAGTTACTTTAGGTTTTGTAAAAGCCCACGCCGCGAAATACAAAGACATCACCGTAGTTCAAATTGATGCCCATTCTGATTTGAGAGCCGCATACCATGACAATCCATATTCACATGCTTCTGTCATGGCAAGAATTCATGATCTGAATATTCCGCTTGTTCAGATTGGAATCCGTGCTCAGTGTAAGGAAGAAGCTGATCTGATCCGTTCGTCTGATAATATTCACACTTTCTACGCTCACCAGATCCGAAAAAATGCAAACTGGATTTCAGATGCTATTTCAAAGATGGGTCAAAATGTTTATCTCACTATTGATGCTGATGGTTTTGATCCTTCCATTATGCCGGCAGTTGGTACTGCAGAGCCGAATGGGTTGTTCTGGGTTGAAACTCTGGATTTTCTCAAGAGAGTTTTTAATGAGAGAAATGTGATAGGATTTGATGTTGTTGAATGTGCCCCAATGGAAGGGACTATTTTGTCGGAATACACGCTTGCAAAATTGGTATATCGGCTCATCGGATATCAGGTTGCTAAACTCAATCCCTGATATTCTCCTGGTAAACCGGAGGCTTTTACTAGCTTTTCATTTCTGATTTTGCTGTGGATATTTTGAGTTTTTTCATGATTTTCCCATAATAAATAGTACATAACTTTACATACAGATACTGCAAACGATGATCATGAAAATTATG
>CAYMMN010000261.1:0-4881 GCA_964391495.1 uncultured Flavobacteriales bacterium
GCTGCGAATAATATTTATGTAACAGGAGTATGTGATGAATGGACCTATTTCGCGACAGATATTTTTACCATCAAATATGCTCCAAATGGCGATACGCTTTGGGTACGACAGTTCGACAGCCCGGCAAACAATTACGATGCAGGATGGAAAGTTTTGATTGATCAGGATAACAATCTGATTGTGGGCGGACAGGTTGGAACTACAAGTCCGGCACAAACAGATTACGTGATACTGAAATATGATACTGCCGGGACTTTGCTTTATTCAAAATATTTCAATTATCCGGGCCCACAGTCCTTTGATATTTTTCAGGATTTGTTGTTAGATGATTCAGGGAATATTTATCTTCTTGGTAACAGCTCCACCAACAACGCTCAAAACACCGTTCGAATGGAATTAATCAAGTTCAATACCAATGGAGATACTGTGTGGACAGCACGTTGGGGAAACGCTTCCGGTTATGAACCCAGAGAAATGGTGATGGATGCGCAATACAATATTTACATCACCGGTTTTTATTATGATTCCAATACAAATACTGGTTACAACGGATTTACTATCAGCTATGACATGAATGGACATGAACGATGGGAAAATATTTATACAGATACAGCAAACTCTGAACAGGAACTGTATGCGCTTATTCTTGATTCAAATAATGATTTGATTGTTACCGGGCGAACACATTCATCAAGTGTTTTTGATTTTGCAACCATCAAATACGCGAATTCAACAAGCGGAGTTCCTGTTTTACCGGAGATTCAATCCGAACTTAGCCTGCATTGCGATCCAAATCCTGTTTCCTCAATTTCTGTGATATATTTTTCGCTGAATAATGATGCTGAGACATATTTCCGTGTACTTGATTTGAACGGTAGAGAAATTCGCCGGATGCAGACAGGAATTCACCGGGCTGGAACTTATTCCATTCCATTCGATGCAACGGAATTAACTTCAGGGGTATATTTTATTCAATTGGTGTCCGGGAATCAGACTGTGCAGAGAAAAATTGTTGTGAATTAAGACTTAATTTTTTCAACATTATTACAACTCCGGTTTTCCGGTTTAGATTTTTTAATCTTATTATTTTATTTTATAACTACTGCCATAAGTGTCATTATTCATATTCCTGTAATTTTAATTGGATAATGTGATGTTTTATATATATTGCCTTGGTTTTTTGCGCAGTCACTCAATCAGTTTTATTTTTAAATTATTCATTTAATGAAATATTACGTTCTGTTTTCCATATTCCTTTTTGCAAAAATATTCGATGCAAATGCACAGGCTAATTCCACGGCAAAGATTTCCGGTTACATTGTATTGAATACCGGTGACACCATCCGGGGAGATTTCAATGAACAAAACTGGAACACAACTCCTTCTTCAATTTCGTTTAGTGATTCGGCCGGGAATTTCAGGAAACTCACAGTGAATGATATTTCCGCTTTTGGAACATCCGACATGGAATATGAAACCTGGAAAGTGGATTTAAATATTTCTTCTCAAGAGAATATGCAAATCATGTCAACAGAACCCAGCCCGGCATTAAAATCCAGTATCCTTTTTTTAAAAGTCCTGGTAAGAGGATCCGCTTCACTGTATCAATATACAGATGCGGAAAGCCATAATCACTTTTTTATAAGAAAATCAGAACCTTCTCCAATTTCTCTGACAGATCATAAATACCTCAGTATTGTTGATGGTAAAGAATCAGTAGTTGAGAATGCGCGATATAAAAAGGAATTGAATTTTCATCTGATAGATTGCACGGGAATTTCAGAGCAATTATTGAATTTACAATACAATGCCGGGCAATTGACGAAAGTAATCATCAATTATAATCGCTGTAAGGACCCCAATTATATTATTAAAAAATTAAAAAAAATTAAAAAATTCTCTTCTGAGCTGAGAATACACAGCGGAGTCACTTTACACAAACTAACTTTTGAGTCTACGGATAGTTATTATCATGGGTTCACTTTAACCAAATTCCCAAATTCAACGGATCCTTATTTCGGAATCTCATTCAACCTCGTACCCGGTTTCTTTTCAGGTAACTTTTCTTTGTACAACGAAATTGCTTACGGTCATTATTCAATAAAGAGTGCTGAAGACGCAATTAATAACAATAGCCATAAATGGGCGGGGAATTTTGATCATTCCATGCTTCAATTGTACACAGGAGTCAGATACCAGACTAAAGGCAATAATTTGCGCGGATATTTTCAGGCCGGAATCTGTAATATCATTATTTTTCCAAAAACTTCTACGATCTCCGGGCCCGTTTACTTTCCGGGTATAAGTATTCAGTGGAATCCACTGTCTGAAGACATCCAAAGGACCTACGAGCAAGGACTCTTTTTAGGAGCCGGTTTAATGTACAAAAGATGGGGGCTCGATTTTCGGGTTGCGCGTCTAAATGGGTTTATGGATATTTCTTCATTAAGTTCCAAAGTCAATACCATTTCTGCAGGAATATCATTTTCACTATTGAAAGATGCCGGGCAAAATTCCAACACGAAGCCTTGAACTTCTAACTTCAAATCCCTCTGCCTTCCGAAAAAATCACCTCCAGCATCGGGAGGAATGAGTTGGTATCCTACAGATTAATTTTTATTCATTCGATCAACAAGCAAATAAGCGCCTATGGAAATTCGGAAAAAACTCAAGTTGAAAATTTCACTTAGCAAAGCGATTCAATTTTTTGGTCATATAAAACTACAATTTTATTAATCGAATTGATTTATGAATGTACTCCGATTGAATAACAACAGAATACACACCAGTAGGCAGTGTACCTATATACAGTGTTGAACTGCTACTAAATAGTTTTTCTCTTTTTACTTCCCTACCTGTTTCATCAAATATTTTCATTAAAATTTCGCTATTGGAGAAATCAGATAAATTGATCGTGATTTTGTTGGAGCATGGATTTGGAGAAAGTGAAAACTCATAAGGTGAATTTTCTAAATGCACTATGTCGTTGGTTAGAGAATCACAACTTGGATCCTGACCTACGCCCAATTCAAAATTTGGATTGTTGGGAAGACCCCAATAACATCGCTTTCCACCCAAGTAAACACTGAACGGTCGAAAGTTACAACCGAGCCCGATGATGTTTGGGTTTTCTATGACACTGATATTTTCGTTATATATGTTGCGAACTGAATCAGCATATGGCCAACCATACTCGTACAAGCAGGCGAGATATATTTTACCATTGGGTCCTAGTTTTAATACTCCACCATTTGCTGGGACTCTTTCAGTATAAATTGGAATTTTACTCCCAAATATATTAGAAGCATTCAAGTCAAATTGAAAAAGACGCAAAGAATCTCCAAAAATATTATTAGTATTAGAAATATAAAGAACTTGACCATTAGGTGAAAATGCACCACCGAAAAAGGGCATTCCAATAGTAGATCCTTCAGGGTGAATAGTTGTAGGATTCGAGAATAAACCAGTACAACGATCAAAATCCAAAATTTCTATTAAACCATAATTATTATTAAATAATATCTTATTTCCAGCATTTGTTGCAACGATATTTGCCAAATCTGTTGTTGAAGCAGACCCAATTGATTGGGTATAAGGTCCCTGTATTCCCAGAGGGGTAATTAAATATGTATAGTATTGATTATTACCATTCCAATTGTGAACTATTAACCACCAATCTCTCCCGTTAGAATGCTTAACCGCACATGATGCATCTGCCAAATCAAGATCCGGTACTGATATAGGAGTGTTTTTATTACTCACAAGTCCACGTCCATTTTGAAAATTCGGATGAACAACTGAAAAATAAAGTCCAGGTGTTGTTGTGACCCCAATTTGGAATAAATAAAATAAAGAATCATTACCAGGCATTGGAATTGAAATTAGTTCATGATACCAAGCAAACCCTACCAAGGAATCACCATTTATCATTATTTGATTGGTTCTATTCCAAACAACACCAAGACGATCTGACCCATTGTTAAAGTAAGGCAGATAGCCAGTATTGGCATAAAACAATAAGTTTCCAGAAGTGTCTCCAAGCGATACACAACTGCCTCTACAATCTGTACTACTTGTAAGTGGTTGAATTGAGGAATTTCTAAAATCTATTCCTGCGCTATCTCCGAAACACCATATTGATCCTATGCCCTGAGATGCACAGAGTATGGGTGCTAAAATAAAAATGACTACCGTTCTAATTGTATTCATCAAAATTTATACTTGAAAATAAAAAAACTATCTAAATCCAGAACTCTAAACCCGAATCTAAAAAACCTAGAACTTGGAACCTCAAATCCCTTTGCCTTCCGAAAAAATCACCTCCAGCAATGTTTGCCCAACGGCTTTTAAGGTGTTGCGATCAATGATGTCCATGTTGTCACGATGCGTATGCCAATGCGAACCGAAACCACTGCGTGTTGAAGGATTGGAATGAATAATGTCGATGGAAGGAATATTGATTCGGTTTACGTAAACGTGATCATCGGTTACATAACCGGATTCCTGGTACAGGAAATAATCGCTGTATCCGAGTCGGGAAGCTGTCTTCCAGACTTTATCAATTACAAATTGCGCATGTTGTTTTGAAAATCCTTCCATGCGGAATTGCGCGCCTTTGGCACCAACCATGTCGAGGAGGATTCCATAATCGGCCATGTAACCCGGAATGTGCGGAGCGTTGGCCCAGAATTGTGTACCCAAAGCATAGGAATCTTCGCTCTCTTCTCCTCCGTCTTTTTTACCCCAGTCCTCCGCGTCAAAACAAATGAGATCAATTCCAATTGCAGGCGCTTGCGTTGAAAGCTGTCGTGCCATTTCCAACAAGACTCCTACTCCACTGCCTCCATCGTCCGCGCCAATGATGGGTTCGTTGGTACGCGC
>CAYMMN010000262.1:0-4870 GCA_964391495.1 uncultured Flavobacteriales bacterium
GTCATCGGTGAGCGGGAATTCAAACGCGTCCAGTTCGGCATCGTATTCCCTGTTGTAATTCATCTGGAAGGGGAAGTGTGTCAATGATCCATTCGCGGAAACAGAACTGCTGAAACGGTAACCTGTTGCGAGCAGACTTTGAGGATATGTAAAAGGAGTATACAGATGTGTTGAACGGAAACACATGCTGTTATTGACCGGAACAAAATGATCGATGAGGAAACGACTGACACGCATTTCACCAAAGATGCTGCCTTTGTATGTTTTGTCCCATGCCATTACATAAGGGCGGTAATCGGGATAAACTTCTTCACCTGTTCCCTGATCGAACTGATCAAACAATGGAGAGCCCGAAACGGAATTACTTTGTAAGTCCATTCCTGCCGCGAAGAGATCTCTCAGTTTTTTGAAATCATCATTGTTGTTGAAGATTGATGCATTTCGATCGCGGATATATTTTGTTTGAATAAAGTAAGTAGAATGAATCCCAAGCTTTTTTTCCTCTTTTGCAAAATCAAGAGATTCTTCCAGAGCTGTTCTGAAATTGATGTTGTGCGTGATGCAAACGGAAAGCTCCTTGTTGTAAGGAACAGTGCACAATGTCATCGCGTCCCTGTCGCTGTCGAGGTAAATGTTTTTGATTAATCGCAGGATCACATCAATGGTTGGCTCAAAATCATTAATCGGTGATCGGTTGAAATCCTCATGTCTGCCGTTGTGCCCTTTCAGAAAAAGAAACCCGATATCAAAACCGAAAGCGTAAGCTTTTCCGAATTCATAGAAGCGTTGCGAGATGGCTGTTGATTTATCTTCGTACACAGCAATAGGAGGGAGCTGAGTTTTGGAATAGCTGTATGTTCCGATTGTTTCTTTGAAACGTTCCTTGTTACCCAGAGAAATCTGCATTTCTTTCGGATCGGTGAATTCACTCGTGAGCGCATTACCGGAATCTGGTTTGATGATAATTTCGAAATGTTGTTTGGATGGAACCGGTTCTTCAAAACCGAAAACTTCATTCAATGCGCCCAGAACCTGAATACCAATCAAAGTTCCACCATTTCTTGGAAATGCTGCCAGGGCTTGCAAAGCATCCGAAGAAAGCGCTGCTCCGGAAATAATCGGATACACCATCACCACCTTGTGTTCCAGTGCTTTTTTATAATCCGTTGTGATGATGAAAGGAATCCCGATACTTTTTAAGCCATGAGCAACTCCAAGCCAAGAAGCTGTTGTATCCGTAACGAGGATTGCCATACGATTGGAGGAGCCACCGGAATACTTTTGCCATGGTGTAGCGACGCGGGGAGCAAAAACCGATTTGTCTTCAGGCCCACGAACATTCGGTGAAACAAAAATTTCATTTTTACGCACCTCATAAACCTCAGGGTAACTGGTATTTTTCAAAGCCCCGATTTCATCACCCTGACGATCCGAACTACATCCGGAAAAAATAATCAGGGGAATGATGAAAAGACTCCGGAAGAATGTATTCATATAGTTACCAGGTTCAAACATATGCGCGCCTCAATTTGGTGTCATAAAGCATTCAGGCAAACTTAAAAAAAAATGAAAAGAGATATTGATTCACAACGCTTAAGTTATGATTGTTATGAATGTGAATTAGTCAACTGATGTGTTGATAATGAACTAATTGCAGTAAAACGAAAGCTTGTTCGGGAAAAAGTTAAGAAGATTCCTGTTTCAGGATGCGCGAATAGCGTCAACCGGGTTCATTTGAGAGGCCTGTAAAGCAGGAATAAATCCACTGATAATTCCAATCACAGCAGAAATTAGAAGTCCCATTGTGATATTCCCGGTTGTCAGTACAAAATTGAAATCAGCAATTGATGTTGCTGCCATGGAAATCAGGAAAACCAGGATCAGTCCGAATATTCCACCAAAAATGCAAAGCACAATTGATTCAACTAAAAACTGAAGCAAAATGAAATAGCTTTTAGAGCCAAGTGATTTTTGTATGCCGATGATGGGCGTGCGTTCCCTGACAGAGACAAACATGATATTCGCGATTCCGAAACCTCCAACAAGGATAGAGAACCCGCCAAGAATCCAGGCTGCGATGTTCAGGGTGCTGAAAAGCTCTTTCAAGCCATTGGTGAGCAAGCTGGTTTCATTCAGAGCGAAATCATCTTCCTCCTTTGGTTTCAATTTGCGGATCGAACGCATGCTTCCACGCAGGTCATCTCTCAGTTCAATGGTACTGATACCTTCCTTTGCTTTTACCATGAAATAGGGATCAACATTGTCGCTACGCAGGTTGACAAGGTTCCTGGCAAAATTTACCGGAACGATAATCTGGTTGTCCGAAGAATTCCCAACCATACTGCTGCCTTCCCGATTGATGACTCCGATAATATCAATTTTAAATCCCCGGATGGTTATGGATTTTCCAATCGCATCTCCTTTTGGGAAAAGCCCGGATTCGATATCAGCACCTATCAATGCTATGGGTTTACCGCTGTTGCTTTCGCTTTCTGTGAAATACCGACCGTCTTTTAATTCAAGTGTTTTGATTTTGTCATACTGATGCGAAACACAGAGTACAAGAGCGTTTTCAATGGAATTGCTTTCGTATTTTATGGTCTGGTTCCCAAGAGTAGCCACATAGGAAAGAGCTTCCGCAGTCTCCGCTTTTCGCTGAATCTCAGTCATCTCTTTAATTCCGGGAAGTGGCCTGTTAATGTATTTCCACCATGGATATTCATCCCCTTCATTTTCAGGAACCCATGGCCATTTTTGGATGTAAATTACATTGTTACCAAGTGTTGCTACATCTGTTTTGATTTTGGTTTCCAACGCATCTGTCGCAGTGAAAACCGAAATGATCGCGAAAATTCCGATGGTAATTCCAAGCAAAGAAAGGATCGTCCGAAGTTTATTTACCCGAAGCGCTTCAAACGCGAATAAAAAACTCTCACGGAACAAACGAAGAAAAAGCCAGAATCTTGTGGTCATATCTAGCAACAAAAGTAAGACTCTGACTGAATTGGCAATTTGTTTAACGTAAATTAACGCTGAAAAAGGGTTGGTCCATGCCGGAAAAGCAGAAGGGCCGGTGATCCACCGGCCCTTCATGTACCAACCATCAATTCACACGCCTTCCAATTAAAATTCGATGAAAGAATTTGGGGAATTTTTTCCACATCTTTCGAGTATATAAACAATCTGTGATTGAAAAAGTTTTTGAAAATTTACTGGTCTTGCTAATCCAGACTGAGATTGAACTTTTAACAGGTTTTTTCCCTTTCTTCCGTTTGGTTTACTGAAGAAAATTATTCCTGAAATTAATTTTGATGCTTCGCAAATCGCCACTTAAATTTTCATAAAATTGCACTTGAATTTTTAGGGATGAAATCATTGAAAAAGATCAGTAGCGCCCTGATCTCCGTTTATCATAAAGACCATCTTGAATCTATTGTTCGCCGCCTGCATGAGTTGGGAGTAACCCTGTATGCTACGGGTGGCACACAGGATTTTATCGAGGGTCTCAAATTGCCTGTTGTAGCCGTTGAAAACGTTACGGATTATCCCTCCATTTTGGGAGGGCGTGTAAAAACTCTTCATCCCAAAATTTTCGGTGGCATCCTGAGCAGAAGAGAGAACTCTTCCGATATCACTGAAATGGAGGAGTACCGGATACCTGAGATTGACCTCGTGGTTGTTGACCTTTATCCTTTCGAATCGACGGTCGCTTCAGGTTCAGACGAACAAAGCATCATCGAAAAGATCGATATCGGCGGAATCTCACTCATCCGTGCCGCTGCAAAAAATTTCAAGGACGTCCTGATCATTCCTTCTGTGGATCAATATTCATTTTTACTGAATATTCTTGAAAAACAGGAAGGCCAGACTTCACTGGAAGACAGAAAACAAATGGCTCTTCAGGCTTTCGCCGTGAGCTCCCATTACGATACAGCGATTTTCAATTATTTCAATACTGACCAGACAGTAAATATTTTTCGCCAAAGTATACTGGAATCAAGATCCCTGCGTTATGGAGAGAACCCGCATCAGCAGGCCAGGTTTTACGGAAAGTTGGAAGACATGTTTGATCAGCTTCATGGTAAAGAATTGTCTTACAACAATCTGCTGGATATCGATGCTGCGGTGAGCCTGATGACAGAATTTTCCGAACCCACAGTTGCTATCCTGAAACACAACAATGCTTGTGGAATTGCCTCCAGGAATACTATTTCCGAAGCATGGACAGATGCTCTTGCCGGCGATCCGGTTTCAGCTTTTGGAGGAATAATTATTGCAAACCGGGAAATAGAAAAAACGAGTGCTGAGGCAATGAATCAGCTCTTTTTTGAGGTATTGATTGCACCTTCTTTTACTCCTGAGGCTCTGGAAGTGCTTAAACAAAAGAAAAACCGCATTCTTTTGGTTCAAAAAAGCAAGACCCTTCCCGCTAAACAGTTTCGTACCTTACTGAACGGTGTTGTACAACAGGACCGTGATATCCTTAGCGAGACAGCAAAGGATATGAAAACAGTAACTAAAATAGCCCCAACTGCCGTAGAAGTATCTGATTTGGAGTTTGCAAACAAAATTGTGAAGCATACCAAATCCAATACTATCGTTCTTGCTAAAAACAAACAACTGTTGGCCAGTGGTACAGGTCAGACTTCCAGAGTAGATGCATTGCAACAGGCAATTGCAAAAGCGCGTCATTTTGGATTTGAACTGAAAGGCGCAGTGATGTCGAGTGATGCATTTTTTCCCTTTCCGGATTGTGTGGAAATTGCCGATAAGGCAGGGATAAAAACAGTCATCCAACCGGGCGGATCTATCAAAGATCAGGAGTCCATCGATTATTGCGATCAGCATGGAATGTCCATGGTGCTGACAG
>CAYMMN010000263.1:0-4852 GCA_964391495.1 uncultured Flavobacteriales bacterium
TTATTGATCCAGATAAAAAAGAAAACCGTAAGAAGGTAAGGCATGAACTTTTCGTACTTCGGTCCGATGCTGGCTTTAGCAATGTCATCGCGCACGAAAACTACAAGTGGCTCAATAAGAGACTGAAGTCCTTTTGGCGCTTCTCCTTTACGACGACCATAAGCCTTCGCTACAGAAATGAACATCCAAAGGATCAAAATGATACTAAAAAGAAGGGCGGCTACGTTTTTGGTGATTGAAAAGTCTATTGTTGATGCTGTAAGTGCCTCATTCATGGTTGCGCTTTCCGCTGAAATTTCTTCCATTTCATTGATTGCTTCAACCTTACCTTTTTCATTTAAACGGTAGCCATTGTGGGCCATTTCACCATGATGAAAATGACTTGAAGAAAAAATCGTTAAGCCACGATCGCTATTGTAAAGGATTACTGGAAGTGGAACAGATACAGCACTGTGGCCCTTTCCCCACAAATGCCAATCGTGGGAATCTCCAATGTGCTCAAGGATCATGGCACCGGCGTCAAATTTCTTTTCTGCTGGTTCATGGTGTTCGGATTCGGTGGTAGCTTCTGAATGTGCCGGCTCAGCTTGCGTACTTAAGCTGTCTCCCTCTTCATTGGCAAAAGCCAGCCCACTGAACAGAACGAACATTAAGGCTACCAATACCGCTTTCGCTCTCAAAAATCCCTGATTATGAATTAGTTGCAACATGACTTCGGAAACAGTTTTTTAAAGAAAGCGCAAAAGTAGTATTTACTTACGAAAGAGCAATGAGAAAATGTCGAATGAAGGCATATAAATCACAAAGTTTATTGTTGATTATCAATGTCTTATGTGAATAAAAAATTCAATATAGAACTATATAACTTCTATAATTCCGATTTGATCGATCTGAAACCCGGCCGGCCTTTTCTAATTTATTGCCACGAATGCACGAATATTCGTGGCAATAAAACTCAACCCGGGGTTCTGAATTTTCTCCACACCAACATCACTTCAAATGCGGTGAATAAAAAATAAAAAATCATGAACGTAAAAATGAAACGCATTGCATCCGGTTTATTGAAAAGACTGTAGAGTACAAGGATGCCCAGGTGCAACATTAACTTAAAGGTGGTGGTTCCTATATAGTACCGTACAAATACCTGCGGCCTGCCTTCAGAAGAGCGAAGCAATCCGAAATGAAACAACACTGTTACAACAACGAAGTAAAAATAAATCGCCCAGCTTGTTCCGTTCACTTGTTCGGGAAAAATCAAAGTACCTGCCAGCCACATTGTGATGGCAATAATCACAGCAAATATTCCGAATTGTTGTAAGTATTTTTTCATCTTCTAATAAAGAACCCCGGCAATAATTCCCGGGGTTTATACTGTGGAATCAATTCATGACATCTCGGAATTGAAATGTAATAATCACAATCTATTTCTTCTTGATAAAATCTTTTATGCTGAGATAAATTGCAGCGGCAACGGATAACAAACTAAGAGATAAAGTACAAACCGGAACCTTGAGTCCGAAATAGGCATCCAGCTTTACGCCTCCCCATACGCCAAGACCAATAATGACCAGCATTTGCGTGGCCATTGAGGCATAACGCATGTAAGAATAATCAGGCTGATTTTTCTTTGGAGAGTTCGTTGGGTTTGTCGGCATTATTGATATCCTTTATCACAGGGCCCATATTGCAGGACCCGGTAAATGTAGCACCCACTTCAACAACTAATTTTCCAGTAACGATGTCGCCGATGACTTTTGATGTTGCTTTCAAAAACAAAAGTTCTGACACTACTGTTTTTCCTTTGATCGTTCCGGAGACATCCGAATTCTGGCTGTTTACATCTCCTTCAACAACACCAGTAGCTCCGATCACCACTTTTGCTTTCGATATTACATGGCCATAAACAGTTCCATCAATTCGTATATCGCCATTGGAACGAATATCGCCTTCAATGACTGTTCCGGCTCCAATAAGATTGATGGAAGAAGATGCTCCTTCGCCTCCTTTTACCGCCGGCAGGGTGTTTTTTCCGGTTTTATTGAACATAATATAAATTGTTAAAAATGAAACTTATAGCCCTGTTTTCAACATCCCTTGGTTGAAAAAAGGACGACAAATATAGAACAAAATCTGATGTGACAAAATGGGGGAAATCTAAGTGCTTCTAAGTATAAATTGAATGGAATTATCGATCAGATTTCGAATCGTGTCGGGAATTCAGATTTTACATATTTAACAATGTATTGTATTCCTTCCCTTTTGAAATACATTTCTTTAATCAAAGACTCAATTTCTTACCTTCACTCCACCGCTTTTAAATCGCATGCTATTCCGTTCAGGACTCCTGATATCCTTTTTCCTTTTCATTTCAAATATCAATGCTCAAAACTTTGAGTTAATTGACTCCTGCGAAATTCTGACAGACACTGGCTTTTCACAAGGATGTTCATGGGCAGATTACAACAATGATAACTTCATTGATTTGTTTGTAACCAACAACTGGACTCCGGTGAATAACCTGTTCTACAAAAATAACGGCGATGGTAGTTTCACTAAAATTACTAATGAAATTATTTCGAATGAAGGTGGAAGATCTAACGGATGCAGTTGGGCCGACTATAACAACGACGGCTTGATCGATCTGTGTGTGGCGAATGTCAATAATCAAAATAATTACCTGTACAAAAATGACAGTGGTTTTCATTTCACAAAAATTACCAATGACATCGTTGCTTCTGACAGCGGCTGGTCATACGGTTGTACATGGGGCGATTATGATAACGATGGCTTTGTTGATCTCTACATCTCGAATTATAAAAATCAACTCAACTATTTATACCATAATGAACATGGAGATCATTTTACAAAAGTTCTGAATTCGGTGGCTACTCAGGATTCATCCTGGACTCAAAGCAGCATCTGGTCAGATTTTAATAATGATGGTTACCCCGACTTATTTGTAGCCAATTATGGTGTAAATTTTCTATTCAAAAACAATGGGGATGGTTCATTTACCAAAATAACGAACGGTGCAATTGTTACTGATAACGATAATTCATTTGGTGCTTCCGCTGCGGATTTTAACAACGATGGTTTGATTGATATTTTCGTGGCAAACTGGAATGGGAAAAACTGTTTGTATAAAAACTTGTCCGGTTTTCAATTTGAAAAAATGATCATTCCGGGTATGACCACTGAAACAAACAATAGCGAAGGCAGTGCATGGGGCGATTATGACAACGATGGCGATAAAGATTTATTTGTGTCGAATGATGGATTGGATTTTCTATACGAAAATCTGGGCCAGGAACAATTCAATAGAATAGAAAATATCAGCATGTGTACACTTGGCTCTAACTCAAATGGTGTTGCATGGGGAGATTACAATGGAGATGGTTTTTTGGACATGTTTGTCGCAAATGGCGGAAATCACCCCAACCAGCTTTACCACAATACGGGGAATTCCAATCACAGCATCACGGTAAAATGTGTTGGACGAAAAAGTAATGCATCAGCAATCGGAGCGAAAATTTTTGTTCGTGCGATAATTTTCGGAATCGATGTTGTGCAGTTGTATGAAGTTACCTCTCAATCAGGAGGTGGATACGGATCACAAAACAGTATGCAAACTGTAGTCGGACTTGGAGACGCTACCTCTGTAAAAGAACTAAGAGTGGTGTGGCCTTCAGGGTTAATTTCGGAATTGGAAAACCTCAACGCGAATGAGTTTTATACGATGGATGAAACCGGAGCTGAAACTGCTCAAAAAGATTTTCAGCCGATAATAACGAACAACCCGTCTACTCCTGGAATTAAAATTCACGGAAACACTTACCGCAACAACCAATTGATTGTATTGCGCCTTTATACAATACTTGGTCAGGAAGCGAGAATAATTACATTAAATTCAGATTTATCTTGCGCATATGAGTTCAGGATAAACTCAGAAAATGAAAATCTGAATAAGGGAATTTATTTGTTTAGTCTGGATTTCGAAGACAGGCACTTCTTTGGAAAATTCATTCTGAACTAAACAGCGTTTGAATCAACGATAAAACATCCTGTAAAAATCCTCGTATTTATCCGTATTCTTTTCACGCATAAGTGCAGCAAAATTATTCGCTGAAATTACATATTGCTGATAGCTGTCGGGATTAAGGTTGCCATACACCTCATCATTATCATACAAATGACTGTTGTAAGATAATGCATCCGCTTTGTTTGGAAAGGATTTAAGGATCATGATTTTATTGCGGTGATCCAGCATCATGTCCATTGAGGTAATTCCCTTTTGACTATAGTTTGTACTGTTGAAATCAGAAATTTTATTTTTCAGTTTATTTCCGTCCACTGGTCCACCTACTGCCTGGAAAATAATGACTACATAATGCAAAGTATCCGGATTGTACGAAAACAGTTTTAAGTTGGATGAAGAATCCGGACCGGCAACCGTCGGTTCAGGTGCTTTGCCTCCGCTGTTGTGCAAATAATCCAAAATGTTTTGAGCTTCGTCTTTTACCGGATCATTGCCATAGGTACGGACAATATCATTCAGTGATGCTTCAAAAGCAGGGATCGGTTGTGTTTTACCGATGGCAAGGGTTTTCAGGAAATCAAATTTTGGCGCGAGAATGCTTTGTGGAAACTGAACATCTGCTTCACCTTTACGTTTGATCACATCCGCATATTCACCATTCAGATATTTACGATATGTGTCTTCATAAAAAATCTCCAGGTTTGATTTTTTATTAGCGCGTTCTTCAGCGTAATTCGGATTCCTGATGATCTCCGCGTATTCGTTGTTTCCTTGCTTTGTCAGGAAATTAATTCGGCAAGGTTAATCATTGCTTTT
>CAYMMN010000264.1:0-4844 GCA_964391495.1 uncultured Flavobacteriales bacterium
CAAATCCAAATCCGGATCTAGTTGCAAAGTAAGTGTTACATTCCTTGCATAGTAAGTTCCTGTATTTTGAAAATGTATTGTATAAGTCAATAAGGAATCATCAGGAGAAATAAATCCCTGAGAACCATTTCCTGCCGGCATCACATCTATAGCATTAGGGTCATAAGAACCGACAACCGTTGCCGTGCAATAAGAGAAATTATTATAGATCACTGTATCACCGATTACAGGCAATATTGAGTCGGTAAAATACAAGATAGAGCCAAGCGGCAAAGTATCCGGAACAAGATATTGAATGGTAATAATATTGCTATTGATTGCCTGATTGGGATTTAAAGAAATCGGACCAAAAAAGATTTCCGAAGAAGATACATTGTAATTCGCCGGAGTAATTGAAGCATTCATAAAAACGACTCGTGGATCATGATGAACATACACACTTGCATTTACTCCCATTGAACCCTGATTTCTCAAATCAATATGCTGCGTGAATGTAAATCCGGGTCTCGGTGGAGTTACATCATCACAAGAGATTGACAAATCAATAGCATTTCCATTGTTTGCGAAATTATTAGTGTCCCTCATCCCAACAACCGGCAAGGTGTCGAAATATGCTGTTGCTGGACAATTCTGTGTGTACCATGCAGGTGTGTATTGATATACCTGATAATTCCCGGGAGGAAGAATGAAATTATAATTCCCATTAAGATCTGTCCAGGTCAGATGTGAACCTGGTTCGCATCGGATGGTCACGTTACTTAACGGAGTTTCCATTGGATCAATCAGACAGTTCGTATTGGTGTCACGGAACGCTTTTCCTTCAATGATCACCGCGCAGGTAAGAATTGAATCGTAGAGAATAGTAAACTGACTGGAAGCAAAACAACCACGACTATCTGTGACGGATACTCCATAATTACCCGGAAGTAAACCACTCGCTCCTGTACCACTGCCACCGAAAGGCCATATAAAATTGTATGGTGGAATACCATTGTTGACCAAAGCGGTTGCAGCTCCATCCGCGGTAAAGACACATGAAGCAGCTTGTGCTGTGACTTGTAAAGTGAGCGGTGAATAATTGGATACATACACCACTGCTTTTCGAACACAGGAAGCACTATCCGTTACATAACAGGTGTACCATCCGGAATGAAGTGCAGAAACTGTGTCGTTGTTTACACCCGGAAACTGTACCCAGTCAAAAGAATACGGAGGAACTCCGTTTACAGGAGTCACAATGAGTCGCCCACGATCCTGTCCGCAGGTATCTGATTCATTGTGGACCTGCAATGTCATCTGACTATTGTCGAATAAATATTCGCTAACAGTCGTTGAGCACCCTTGTTGATCTGTGACTGTAACTGTATAGATCATGTTACCGGTAACAAATGCAGTGGAATCTGTCTGAACCGGGTTGGTATGCCAGTAATAATTATAAGGTCCGCTTCCACCGGATGCCGATGCCGTAATACTTCCTAGTAGGCTTACACAATCCGGATTTGAATCCGTTAATGCAACCATCACCGGTGAATAATTCGGCAAGCCTACTGAGCTGATTGAAGTACAACCGGAATCATCGGTAATGGTGATACTGTAAAAACCGAATAAGACTGATGACAAAGAAGGTACGGTGCCGCCCGTGTTCCATGAATAGGTATACGGTGGAATGCCGGAGGTTGCATATCCGGTCAATGAACCAACATTTCTCCCGCATGTATCCGGGATAGATAAAATTGCGGATGTCAGATTGCCCAATGATTGAATAGTCACACTCTGGTTAATCACACAACCTGAATCATCGCTCACTTGAACATCATACATTTGTCCTCCCACAAGTCCTGTTGCTGTTGCTGTTGTCTGCACCGGATTTGTACTCCAGGAATACGTGAAAGGTGTGGCACCACCTGTTGTGCTAACCGTAGCTGTGCCATTCGTACAAAATGCAGCTGTAGAATTTACCGATACAGAAAATCCATTGCTGACAACTATTGTATCAGTAGCAGTACAGCCCATTCCGTCTACAACCATAACTGTATATACGCCGGGTACGAGTCCATACAAACAACCTGCGGTAAATCCTCCATCCCATGTATAAGTATAAGGAGAAGTCCCACCTGTTGCGACAATGCATACATCATTTCCACAATTGTTGAGTGAATAATGGGATACAGTGACATTGCATCCGGGACTGGCATGAGAAAAATTAATGATGAGCAGAAAAAATATCGGGAGTAAATAATTTTTCATCATTACCTAAGGATTAAAATTCATTTTTAAAAATGCAAAATATTGCAACCAAGATATAAAATAATGCAGTCTATTCCACTGTCAGATTAAATAGATTTTATGGAATTACAATACATTAAAATTCTAAATCCCTTATTGGAAAAGTGCTATTATTTCTTTGAATGAAAAAGATTTCAATCTCTGAGAGCGAGACAAAATATCATTGCAGAAAATGTTAAACTGAACACTAAGGTGCTCTCTAAATTTAACATTTTTTCAAAAATAAAAAGCAGAGTAATAATCTGAATTCTGAATAAAATTAAAATTAAACTCAGGAAAGGTTAGTCCACTGCAAGAGAAACAATTTTCTTTCTTGCTTCCAGGAATTCGTTCCAGACATCTTTCACAATTTCCTTTGCCGGTTTAATCTCACGTATGAAAGCTGAGATCTGTCCGATTTCAAGTTCGCCTTCTTCCATATCGCCCTCGAACATTCCTTTTTTTGCACGTGCACGACCGAGCAAGGTTTTAAGTTCATCAACAGATGCGCCACGTAATTCAGCGGCTTCAACTTCTTCGGCAAATTTATTTTTGATCAATCGAACCGGTGTAAGTTGTTTCAGTGATAATCGCGTATCACCTTCCATAGATGAAATGACCTTTTGCTTAAAATTAAGATGAGCAGAAGATTCCTGAGAAGCTACAAACCGCGTTCCCATTTGAACACCTTCCGCGCCAAGTGCAAATGCTGCGAGCATGGTTGTTCCGTCACCAATTCCACCAGCTGCAATCAGAGGAAGTTTAGAAACTTTACGAATCATCGGAATCAATACAAGCGTTGTTGTCTCTTCCCTTCCATTGTGTCCACCTGCTTCAAAACCTTCCGCGACGATTGCATCCACTCCTGCTTCTTCCGCTTTGAGAGCGAATTTGGAATTGGCAATGACATGAACAACTTTAATTCCTTTGGATTTCAATTCTGCCGTCCAGGTTTTTGGATTACCTGCTGAAGTGAAAACAATTTTCACACCTTCCTCAACTATGATTTGCATAATCTCCGTAATGTTGGGATACAAGAGCGGAACGTTAATAGCAAAAGGTTTACTTGTCGCGGCTTTGCATTTCCTGATATGTTCTCTCAAAATATCCGGATACATCGAACCGGCACCAATGATTCCCAATCCTCCCGCATTACTTACCGCGGATGCCAGTTCCCATCCGCTGCACCATATCATACCTGCCTGAATTATAGGATATTCGATATCAAACAATTGCGTAATCCTGTTGTTTTTCATAATGTTAATTTAATCCGGAAATTGTGGTCGCTGGTGACTCCAAAAGTAATACTTTTACGGCTTGGCAGAATTTGAAACATGGTTTGAAATGATTCCGGTTTTTTTAATCCGGGATCAGGGATGAAAGAACAAAAAATCTGATATGAAAGTAATTATTCCTGTCGCGGGAATCGGAAGTAAATTAAGGCCACACACGCACACGCAACCAAAAGCATTGGTTCCCGTTGCCGGCAAACCGATTCTTTCGCACATCGTTGATAATCTCATTGAAGCCGGAATGCGGGAGTTCATTTTTATTGTGGGTTATCTCGGTGATAAGGTTGAAGAGTACATCAAGACCAGTTATCCCGGAATTGTAAAAACATTTATCGTTCAGGAACCACGCGAAGGAACCGGACATGCTGTATGGCTTGCACGCAAGCATGTTTCAGAAACTGATGAAGTCATCATCGCATTGGGAGATACCATTTTTGATATTCAGTTAAGAGATGTTATCGGACAACCGGAGTCTGCTCTGGGTGTAAAAAAAGTGGACGATCCTCGGAACTTTGGTGTGGCGGAACTGGATGAACACGGTTATATCAAACAAGTGGTTGAAAAACCACCCATCCCGAAATCTAATCTGGCACTTGTCGGTATTTATAAAATAAAAGAAGGCCGTCAGTTGATGGAAGCTCTGGATAAGATGATTTCATCCGGACAAACCAGCCATGGCGAATATCACCTGACCGATGGAATCGCCATTCTTCTTTCCGAAGGCGCAAAGATGAAAACCTTCCCGGTGGAGAACTGGTACGATTGTGGAAACAAGGATAGTCTGCTTGAGACCAATGCAGTATTGCTCAAGAAAAGCGCGAATGCCGCAAAAAAATATTCATTCGAGAATACCATCATCATTCCACCTGTAAGCATCTCCGAACATTGCAAAATCAGTAATAGCATCATTGGTCCCAATGTATCGATTGGTGAACATACGATTATTGACTATTCCATTCTCAAAGACGCGATCATCGGTGCATATTCAGAAATCAATAATGCGGTTTTACATCACAGCGTTATCGGTAGCGATGCTTCACTACATGGACAAAGTCAGTCGCTGAATTTAGGAGATAGTACAGAGATTGATTTTGGAACGTAATTAGTTGGTTGTTGGTTGTTAGTTGTTAGTGGTCAGTTGTTAGTTGTTAGTTGTTAGTTGTTAGTTGTTAGGTGTTAGAAGTTAGTTGAAATTTAGATTATAAAATAATTCTAAAATCTAACAACTAAATTCTAAAATCTAACAACTAAATTCTAAAATCTAACAACTAAAATCTAAATTCTAAA
>CAYMMN010000265.1:0-4828 GCA_964391495.1 uncultured Flavobacteriales bacterium
CTGTCCCTTCCGGTGGAAGCTCTGTGAATACCGGTACAACTTATACCATTCCAAATCTTGCCGCTACAACAACATACTATGTAGAAAACGAAGTAACCACTACCGGTGCTACCGTAAATTCCACTCCTGCAACCAATGCCGTTTCCACTACTGGAAGTTATAATACAGCAACTTCTCTGCAATATCAAGTGTTCACTGTTTATTCCAGACTTACTCTGCAATCTGTTCTTGTTTATTCCAATTTAGCCGGCACTAAAACATTTAAGCTTCTTGATAAAAACACAAACACTTTGCGACAGGTAAGTGTTTCGGTTCCTTCCGGAAGCAGTCGGGTTACTCTAAACTGGACGATTGATCCGGATGATAATTATCGTTTACAGGTAGACAATGGAGTTAATCTTTATTACAACACAAAGACCTCAAATATTGGTTATCCATTTTCAATCCCCGGCGTGATTTCTATTACAAACTCTTCCGGTGGACATACCACTTTTTATTATTGCTATGACTGGCAGATCAAATTACCGGATCTTGTTTCACGTAGTAGTCGTCTCCCGGTTACCGCTACCATCAATACTGTTCCAACTGTTTCTTTCAGTGGCCTTAATTCCACTTATGCATCCAATGCTTCTCCTGTGACACTCACCGGTTCACCAACCGGCGGAACATTCAGTGGTCCAGGAGTCAGCGGAACAACCTTTACTCCGGCAACTGCCGGTGTGGGTGGACCGTATACCATTACATACTCATATACAGCTGCCAATGGTTGTACCGGAACAAGCTCACAACAAGTGACCATTACTTCCGGTGCTAACAATTGCCTCAGACCATTCAATCTTACCACATCCAACATCGCGAACATTTCCGCACAGGCAAACTGGGATGTTAGTGTAACCGCGGATACTTTCAGAATCCGGTATTCAGTTTCCGGATCAACCGCATATTTATACAAAGATGTAAATGGATCAGGCGGCATACACAGTGCATCATTACTCAATCTCAGTCCGGGCACACAATATCAATACCAGGTAAGTTCAATTTGCAGAGGAGTGAGCAGCGGCTACAGCACTTCCGCACTATTTACCACACTGACAACTCCTGTTCGTTGTATCAAACCGTACTCACTTACTTCATCGGCTATCGCTAATATTTCAGCAACAGTAGGCTGGACACCTTATGTTGCCGCTGACACATTCAGGATCCGTTACTCTGTAAACGGAACAACGAATTTTATTTACAAGGATCGAAATGGTACTCTTGGCAACACCGCTCCCCTAACAGGTTTGTCGCCTAATACCACCTATCAGTTCCAGGTGAGTTCAATTTGCAGTGGTGTGAGCAGCGGATATTCTTCACCGGCAACATTCACTACAACGTCCGCACCTGTACCTTGCATCAGGCCTTATGGTTTAGGTTCAAGCAACCTGGCAAACACCTCCGCTACTGTAAGCTGGACACAATATGTATCTGCTGATACATTCCGTATCCGTTATTCTGTGAACGGAACCACTAACTATCTTTACAAAAACGTGAATGGTTCTCTTGGTAATTCTACTTCACTCACCAATCTGATCGCAAACACAACTTATCAATTCCAGGTAAGCTCAATTTGTCTTGGCGTAAGTTCTGGTTACAGCACAGTTGCAACATTCTCAACAACAAATACACCTGTTGCCTGCGCGACACCTTATGGATTGAGTACAACCAACATCACCAATGCAAGCGCTGTATTAAACTGGACCAGCATGGTCACTGCCGACAGCTTCATGGTTCGTTATTCGAAAAATGGTACAACAAATTATGTCTGGAAACAATTCTCGGGTCAAGGCGGAGTGCATTCCACTCAAATTACAGGATTGCTCGCGAATACCGCTTATCAATGGCAGGTTCGTTCCATCTGTACGGGTGTAACTACATCGGTTTATTCAGCTTCATCAGTATTCACAACAGGTCTCATTCGTACTGCCGGACCTCAAGAGTTGACAGCTTTCGAATTATTCCCAAATCCAGCGGATGAAAAAGTATCCGTACGATTCAACTCAATCAATTCAGAAAATGGATACATCCGTATTACAGATATGATGGGCCGGGTAATACGACAAATGGATATTGATATTCTCGCCGGAGAAAATCTTTTTGAACTGAACACATCTGATCTATCTACCGGATTGTATCATTTCCATGTAGAAAGTCCGACTGATCGATTCGATTCGAAAGTTGTTATTCAATAAACTGATATTTTAATTTGAAAAAGGGAAGCCTCCGGATCTTCCCTTTTTCATTTATACTTGTGTATTGTATAGCCCTGATTTCGGTCATGGCAGATTCAAGATCGATAATTAAATTTGTCTTAAATCCGATCCCTCTATGAAACGAATTCTACTCCTGGCAATAATCTTTTTCTCAGCACTTGCAGGTCAAGTGTCAGCGCAAGGCGGATTCACAATTTTCGATCGCTTCAATTCTCCTCTTCCGGAAAATCAATGTCGTTATATCGGGATTGATTCACAAAATAGAAAATGGTTTTGTACCGAATACGGTCTTGCCGTTTACAACGATACAACATGGTCAGTTTATCTCACGACCAATTCAAATATTTCAGACAATTCCGTAAAACATGTCGCTTTTGATCAACAAGGAAATGCATGGATCTCCACACAAAACGGAGGGGTGAATGTTTTTGACGGAAGCAACTGGACGGTTTACAATACAGGCAATTCAGGGATTGCCTCGAATTATATTCGCAGTATCACTATCGACAGCCAAAACCGAAAATGGATTTGTACAGACAATGGACTGTGTCTGTTTGATGGAAGTACTTGGACAACATTTGATATTTTGAATTCCAGTCTGCCCGTGAACAACATGTCGGTGCTTGTTGAAGAAAATGATTCAACCCGCTGGTTGGGCACAATCAATGGTGGCTTAGTTCGAATGGTCGATACCGCTTTTACAAACTGGAGTGTTTACGCGAACGGATTTCCTGACAACACCATCCTCGGATTGCTGGTTGATTCAGGAGGCGTAAAATGGATGTCATGCCCTGCCGGAGCCTTGGTCGCATTCTTCAATGGAACCTGGATTGCATACAATACCGGTAGTTCGAATATTCCAACGAATAGTCTGAATTCACTTACGCAAAGTGCTCAGCAAAATTTTTACATGGGCTCCTATGACAAAGGCCTGGTTAAAAAAGAAGGCTTTTATTATTACCATTGGAATACCGCTAACAGCAACATGCCTGATGATGTAGTATTCACTGTTGCCATAGAAAATAGTGGCATAATCTGGTGCGGTACAGAAACACACGGTGTTGTTCGTTTTGACGAAAGTCAATGGCTTGGACTTCCTCCTTTACTGGAATATGATCCGGTGAGCGTATATCCGAACCCATGCAAACAGCTTGTAAATATTATCCCGAATGGAAAGTCAATGTATTCTGTTCGTGTGAGGGATTTATCCGGCGAAATAAAATTCATGCAAAAATTTTCCAGTCCTGTTTCATCTTTCAGTCCAATCGACCTTTCTTCTCTTCCAGCAGGAGTTTATTTTGTTTCGGTTGATCTCGGAGATAAGTCGGTGACGAAAAAACTGATTAAAGTCGAGTAATAATTCTCATTGTGAACATTCCTTGTTTGACTTGCTTTGAGATTTTGAATAAATTTTTGCCGTAACAGCTGTCTGCTAAACACTGTTACATTTGTTTTTGAAGAGTTCTAATTTCATTACCATGAAACGGTTTCTTCTACTTGTTTTCTTTTTTATTATTCAGTTTTCATTTTGCCAGATTCCAAATCGTAATATGAAAAATTCGGGTGGTAACCCTATTGCATGTGAAGGACCGGATTCGGATCAAATCTTTGGACATGATATAGCGAAAGATTCTGGCACAGAAAATACTCAACCTTGGCCAAATTACACCCTTCGGCTATGTTTCAGGAAATTCAATTTCACTGCCAGTTTGCTGTAGCGTCGATGTAAATTCACTGCTTATAAAAATTAAATCAACCGAATACAATCCAATTGAAATCCATTCTGAATATGAAAACCAAGTCAATCTTCCGTGCCATTACATTAATATTTTGCTCTATATTATTTTTTGCATGTCCTTATGAATCTACTGTGCCAATTGACGAGGCGAATGTGAATACCGATCCGCAACTTCTGGGTACCTGGAAAAAAGTGAATACCGAAGACGAATCTATTGTCGTTAGCGCTTTGGATAAAACCCATTATGCAATTGAAAAAATTGGTAAATCAGAAAACGGAACGGAACACTACCTGGCTTTTGAATCCATTGTGAACGGATTTCATTTCCTGAATATTCAAAGAAAAGATTCCGCTGAGGGCGAGCAAAAATATATGCTCTATAAAATGCTTGTCAGGGCTGACAGTGTCACGCTCACAGAAATTACCGATAATATTGATGAACAATTCTCCAACAGTGCTGCTCTAAAAAACTTCATCGCGGGGAATATGAAAAACTCTTATTTCTTTAATAAAGAAGATCTGGTTTATTTAAAGGTTTCGAATTAATTCAGAGTACACAAAAAATAATTGCTATTTCTAAATCTAATTTTACTCTGTTAAAATCGGTAATCTATTATTCATCTTGGTGAGAGTAATTTCAAAACCGGTAAATCGTTTTCAATAACAAACGAATCGGACTATGTCTTCCCAACCTGCACAAAAAAAAGAGTCAGTTTCTGTTCTCGTATGAGTGATCAGAATTTTCTGATAACCCAAATGAAACTAACACTAACTCTGTAACGCGGAGAGGGTGAGATTATTTGTATAATCTCTTTGATGGAGATTCTGATAAATAACA
>CAYMMN010000266.1:0-4826 GCA_964391495.1 uncultured Flavobacteriales bacterium
CAAGGAGATCCGAACTCACGATATACAGGTAAAAACGGTAGTGGCAATGGACCAGGAATTGGTCCGGGTGAAGGACCCGGTCAGGGTCCCGGAAAAGGTGGTGGTGTGAGCTTTAGTCTGGCTGGCCGTAAGATGATACGTACACCACAAATCAACGACCGCTCCCAGGAAACCGGTAAAGTTGTTGTCGATATTACCGTAGATAAAAATGGTGAAGTGACTGCTGCTGTTCCGGGAGGTCGTGGATCTACCACAACATCTTCCTATTTGTATAAACTTGCACGGGAAGCAGCCATGAAGGCTAAATTTAATGCCGGTCCGGATGACGCGGATATTCAAAAAGGGACAATTACCTTTGTTTTTGTAGTGCAATAAATTTCGCGTACCGGTATGTTATCGGACTGCGCGATTTTTTCAAATCGCGGACATGAATTACGAGGAGACCCTGGATTATCTTTTTGCCCAATTGCCGATGTTTCATCGTATCGGTGCCGCGGCGTACAAGGCCAACCTAGACAACACACATGCGATTTGCGAATTCCTGGATCATCCGGAAAATAAATTTCGTTCCATACACATAGCAGGAACTAACGGCAAAGGCAGCACTTCGCACATGCTTGCAGCTATTCTTCAATCCGCAGGATACAAGACAGGTTTATATACATCGCCACATCTCATCGATTTTCGCGAACGCATTCGGATCAACGGTGAAATGATTTCGAAAAATGCTGTTGTTGAATTTGTAGAGAAATATAAAACGCAGTTTGAAAAAGTGCAGCCTTCTTTTTTTGAATGGACTGTCGGGCTTGCCTTCGATTATTTTGCAAATGAAAAAGTGGAAATCGCGGTTATTGAAACCGGTCTTGGTGGTCGGCTCGATTCTACCAATGTGATCACACCGCTTTTATCGGTCATCACAAATATCAGTTGGGATCATGCCAATCTGCTTGGAGATACTCTGAAAAAAATCGCCGCGGAAAAAGCGGGCATTATCAAAAATGAAATCCCTGTTGTGGTTGGAGAGGTGAGAGAAGAAACAGCAGTTGTGTTCACGGACAAAGCTGCTTCTGTGAGTGCGCCTATTGTTTTCGCCGAAGTTCTACTGCGTGCGGAGCAAAAGGAAACTACGGCTCCCGACCGTCAGGTATTTAGCATTTATGCCGGGAAGCAATTGCTTTTTGACTCACTCGAGA
The DNA here is from genome assembly GCA_964391495.1 of uncultured Flavobacteriales bacterium. Classification (GTDB taxonomy): domain Bacteria; phylum Bacteroidota; class Bacteroidia; order AKYH767-A; family 2013-40CM-41-45; genus JADKJP01. The sequence goes on from CAYMMN010000266.1 coordinate 1,194, forward strand.
TCGACCTTGCCGGACATTACCAGCGAAAAAATATTCTTACTGTGATTGAGTCCATATTAAAATTGAATGAAAACGGATTTCGAATTGAAGAAGAACACATTCGTGTCGGACTCGGTAATGTTCGCGGCCTGACAGGATTGATGGGGCGCTGGCAAACACTATCCGATTCTCCGCGAATTGTCTGTGATGTTGGACACAATGAAGACGGTATTCGTGAGATTCTGAATCAGCTGGCATTGCTTTCGTATGATCGTTTGCACATTGTCTTCGGAGTAGTCAATGATAAAGATGTCACTTCCATCCTGAAGCTGCTTCCGGTAAATGCCCGATATTATTTTTGCAAAGCGAATTTACCGAGAGCGCTTGGACAGCAAGAGTTAAAAAAACAGGCTCAAAGTTTTGGTCTCAAAGGCGAAGCATACGATACCGTTTACGACGCTTTTCTTGCCGCGAAAAATTCGGCGGAGAATTCTGATTTTGTTTTTATCGGGGGAAGTACTTTTGTGGTCGCAGAAATTCTACAGGCGTTATCCTGATTTCTGTGTTACCGGAGTAAATCTTTGTTCGCGTTTTCGTTTTTCATGATCTGATCAATACGAAGGAAAACTCTCCAATAGTGCTCCTTATCCATATTTTCCCAATGAATCACGTTGTAACGGTACTGGTAGATTTGTACCTGATTCAAAACTATGAGAAATATAAATGCTGTTCCAACGATAATTGCAGGAATTCGCTTTTTGAAAAGTTGAAAAAAATGGCAAAGGAGGAATGCAAAAAACGGGAGGAACTCAATGACAGGGCGCTGACTGAAGCTTCCACCATACCACCACACCGACCAGCAAGAAAGCACATAGATGAGAATAACCAGGAATCCTGAGAGTGTGATCAGCTGCCATTTATTTGTTTTTGCAAAATGCAGAAATCCGAAAAGACTCAGGAAAAGAAGCGGAGTATAAATGAACAATCCTTTTTTATAACTGAAAAGAAAATCCATAAAATGCGGTTGCAGTAAGTCGAGATGTTCGGAGCCGTATGTGTACACAAAGAAGTGGCCTGTCTGCCAAAAATAAGCCAGGAGCTGAATGCATGGAATGCAAAACAGCAGCATCAGCGAGAATATGAAGAGTATTTTCTTTTTAAGTACAAATGCTATCCCTTCGAGGAGAGCTTTCTTATTACCTGCAAGAAATGGAAGTGCCAGCACAATGATTCCATTCACCGGACGAATGAGGATGATCCATGCGAGAAGAGCGACAAGAAGCAGCCATCGTTTTTCGCTTTTGTTTCTGAAAAACTGATCGGCAAGAAAGATAAAAGCGGAGGTGATTCCGAATGAATAAGCGTGTGATAACGATGCGTCGTCTACTGCATAATAAAACAAATGCGTCCCGAAAGCCAGGCAAAGTAAGGCAAGACTGATCAGTGCGGGTTTGATATTATTTTGCTGCAACCACTTTTTCAAAAACCAGAAACCCGCAAGTGTATAAAAAATAGCCGCGATATTGATTGCGACCTGGTATGGGAATGAATATCCATCCGCGGGTTGATGAAATATTAGAGCGCAGACATGTGCTATGGCGAAGAATGGCAATTCAGCAATCGCGGTGCCTGCGAAGTATTTATTGATTGTTTGCTCACCGTATTTTATCCGGTAGTCATAGCGGGAGTAGGACGGGTAATATTTCTCTTCAATTTCATTGTGAAAACTGAAAGAAGAATCATGGTAAATGAAAATCGCGGGCAAATAGGCGTAATAACCTTTTCCATCTGTCGCGATGATGTCTTTCCACCGGTCTTTTCCCCAATTGATATTTGAGGCACAGATGATGAAAATTAATCCGATGATCAGGATTTCAAATTTTGCGAAATACTTCAAGGAGAGGAATTGAAGGACTAAGATATTAATTTTAAAAGATACTAATGATCTATATTCTCAAAGCTTGTCAATACGGAGAAAATTATCCCAGTATTTTTCCTTTGTCATATTCTCAGGATCAATAAGACCGTGTCGGTATTGGAAAATTTGAATTTGTGTGAAAATAATAAGTCCGAAAAGAATAATAATTGTTATGCGTCGACTGATTAATGATTTAAGGTTAGTCAAAAATACGCTGCATAATATTGCGAATACTGACATGTATTCAGTGACAGGCCTGGAACTGAAACTCCAGCCATACCACCAGCACCACCAGCTCGCAAAAATGAAGAATGTAATTCCCAAGGCGAACATAAGCGAACCTGCCTGAAAAATATTTTGTTGTATAAGAGGAATAAATCCGGCGAAGCACATGAGCAATATAGGAGTATAAATCAAGAGTCCTTTTTTGTAACTGAATAGAAACGGAATAAGATTTTTTCCTTTCTCCCATTGAAAATATTCTCCGGTATATGTATCGATTAGAAAATTGCCGGTCTGAATTTTCCAAATTATAAGCTGTATGAATGCGAAGGAGATTGTAGTGCAAAAAATAAGAATTAGATTTTTGGGTTGGTTCAACAAATGCTTTGATCCTGCAGAGAGACTTGCCCAATTAGTTGCAAGAAACGGTACAAAAGCGAGACAAAATATATTCACAGGTCGAACCAGGATGATAAGACCCATTAGAATGGCAGCTTTGAAAAGATGTGCAAAATTCATCTCTTTAAAATATTGAAAAGTATAGAAGAAAAACCCGCTGATTAATCCGAAACTGAATACATGTGACATCGAAGGTTCGCTGACAATGTATAAAAAGAGTTGTGTTCCAAATGTGATGACCAAAATGGAAATCACAATATTTCCAGAGCTAAAATTAAACCCTTTGAGTAATTTATTTGTGTAATAAAGACCCATCCATGCATAAAACAATGCAGCAATTGAAACAAAGATGAAGTAAAAATAGGAATACCCATCTGCAACATTCCCCGTTAATATTGTAATTAAATGTGCTATCAAAAAGAATGGGAGGATAAGTACAGCTTCTCCGGCGGGATATTTGTTAACTATATTTCCGGCACTTTCAACTCTGAATTCAGGATCTGGTTGGCTTGTTATAAGTGGATTGGCAGCCTCTTTGAGAAAACTGTAATGAATATCTTTGTAGATTAAAAATGCAGGTAAATAACAATAATAACCTTTACCATCTGAGTCAATTGTTCCCTGCCATGTTGATTTTCCCCATCGGATATTGATGCTGGCAATGGTTAGAATTGCCATAATGAAATATAAATTGTATTTATATAGTATTTTCAAGATTATCAAAAAATATTTAAAAAAATTAGGGGTAAAGCCTTAAATGAAGAAGCGAATTTAATATTTTAATTGAGTTGGCTAAATTCAGCAGGCAAAATATTATATCAGGAAATTTCAAGATTACTCATCTTAAGATGAAAAGGAGTCAAGTACTTCGCTCGCCCTTTTTGTTACAAATGGATTGTACTTCTCAGGTTCACCAATGGAAACAACCATATTGTTCACTTTTCTTTCCAGATTCCAGGTGCTATCTTTTTGTTTTTTTGATTTGAGGAGACGAATGGCTTTTGTCGGTTGTTCGGATTTTATTTTTTCACGTTTCAATAGCCAGAGAATTTCCAGAAAATCACTTTTGTACATGTTTGGGAAAGTAAGTCTGTCTATTTTGTCGATCATAAAAT
>CAYMMN010000267.1:0-4818 GCA_964391495.1 uncultured Flavobacteriales bacterium
TGTATAATATTCAACATAGACCTGAGATGAACTGATTGCAGCAAAGGAATTCACGGCTGTGTAATTTCCCGGTGAAGGCGCGGATGTCCCGTCGAAAATGATGGTCACCGCTTCCGTTCGTCCTGCATCAGCAAAATGTTCGGTATAATATTTATCACCAAAAACCCGGCAGGAATCGCTTAGGATACTTTTTGTTGTGGCGTCTACTGCCAATACATTTGAAGTATAATTACAATTGTTATTTGGTGTCGGACTGGTAGTTGGCGGGTCATTGTCTTTTTTACAGGAAAAATTCAAAGACAATAACAGCGCTAAACTGAGATTGGAAATAATCCGGATGTTAATTTTCATAGTGGAGAATTTTTCCTCAAAAAAGCACTTTGAAAAACACTTCCTCAATACCCTGCAAAAGGCATTTTCATATACCCAACAGTACGGATGTCGCGAAGCATCCACCCTACTTTTGGAGAAAAAACAAAGAATTTGAAAGTGCGGAACTCAGGCTAAGCCATGTTGCTGAGCCCATTTCAATAATCCCAGAACGGATTGACACCCGGTTTTACGGAAAATATTCTTGCGATGAGTTTCCACAGTACGTTCACTGATGAATAAAGCTTCCGCAATTTTTTTATTGGTGTATTCTTTCACAACCAGTTTCACAATTTCTTTTTCGCGCGGGGTCAGGTTGATGGCTTTCAATTCATCATCTATTTCTCCTCGACGACGAAGGGCATTGCTGAGTTTTGCACTCACTTCCCTGCTGTAAAACAGGTCGCCTTCAGAAATACGGATGAGCGCATCAGTCAACTCTTCTTTGCCCGTGTTTTTTAAAACATAGCCAGAAATGCCCGCTTCAATCATCGCAATAATTTCTCCTTCATCCCCTGACATGGATAGGGCGAGAATTTTCACCTGCGGGAATTTGGTTCTGATCAGTCTTGTTAATTCAATACCGCTCATTTCCGGCATCTGAATGTCTGTGATCAGAATATCAGGAACTTCATGCTCTAACTTTTCCAAAGCGTTTTTTGCCCTGGTGGCTTCGCCAATAATTTGAAACTGTTCATTACTCTGCAAAAGTGATTTTATCCCATCTAACAGGATCTGATGATCATCCACCAAAAATATTTTTAATGTCTTCATACGTCCGTTGGTTTCTTTTTGAAGGGAACTTCCACATGGAAAACTGTTCCGTAATCCATGCGTGAATCAACTTCGATCGTACCACCGATCAGGCTTAATCTCGACTGAATATTATTCCATCCGTTTCCCTTGCTTTGAGCAAGCACTTTTGTATCAAAACCTTTTCCGTTATCTTCTATCATCAGGGAGAGATGATCATTTTCATTCGTGAACTGAATGTGTACCTCATTGGCACCGGAGTGTTTGACACTATTGTTGAGTATCTCCTGTATGATTCTAAAAAGATGAATTTCCGTTTCCTTCGGAAAAGGTTCAGCCTTATTGTCGTGTTCAACAAATAAGCTGAGTTTTCCATTCGTATTCATTTTAATAGAAAGCTCTTCAACAGCCGGGATCAGTCCGGACCTGACAAGTAATGCAGGCATCAGGTCGTGAGAAATATTTCGCACTTCTTCGCAGGAATCATCAATCAAGTCGAGGGCTCTCTGAAATTCCAATGGTCTCTCTTGCAGCTGTACTGATGCCAGGTTTAACCTCGCTGCGGAGAGCATCTGCCCGAGACCGTCATGCAATTCCCGTGAGACTCGATTTCTTTCCTCTTCCTGTGAACGGATGATACTCTGACTCCGCAAGCGTTCCAGTCGGATCTTTTCTTCCTGTGCCTGCTGTCTTGCCTTTAAACGATAACGGTTGAACAACAAAAGTCCAAGCAGGAGTATCATCACAAATGAGACGATTAGAAAAATAGTCCTGGACTTTTGTTTTTCGATTTCGACGCTTTGCAATTTAATCCGGTTCTCTTTCTCAGTAGTCTTGTATTTTACCTCCATTTCACCGATCTGTTTGTCAAGATCACTTAAAAAAGTATTTCTCTGAATGACAAATGCCTCTCTTTCGAATTGCAGAGCTTCTTTGATAAGCCCGGCGTCTTCCAGATTTTTTGCATGTATCAACAAAGCTCCGATAAGTCCATGGAAATCGCCCTTGCCACGGAGATTTTCCACTGCTTCTGCACTCATCAGATAGGCTTCTTTTAGTTTCCCTTTTCTGTTCAGGTTTTGTGAATAAAACATCAGATTACTGGCCAGCAAAACAGGGTCGTTCATTTGTCTTGCCTTTCTGATCAATTCCTCATAGATCTCATCCACCTTTTCCGGCCGGCCGGTTCGCTCGTACAATGTAGCGAGCACACGCATACTCAACAGATATTCATGTGACTGTTCCTGTCCGTGTTCCTTACGGATTTGTAAGCTGAGAAGCAGATTTTCTTCCGCTTGCTTATATTGCTTAATGTCGGTTTGTGCTCCGGCCACATTGTGTAAAGCCCGTGCTTCAAGACTCCACAGATTTCCATGTTGAGCAATTCGGATTGCATCCATGAAATAAGGAATGCATTCCGGTCTTCGATCCATGTAATAATTGGTAACTCCTGCCAGGATATTGAACAAAGCATGCAGGCTGTCGAGACGATTATTTTTTGCAAGAGTGATACCTTCTAAAGCCATCTTTACAGATTTCTGAAATTGCTGTAGAGTATTGGCTCTTTGAATAATGCGTGAATTTATACTCAGTAATTCAATTACAGATAATTTATTATTTTGAACCAATCCTTCCAGTTTTATCAATGCAAGACTGTCAATTTTGATGGAATCCGATTCAATCAACTGCTTCATGACAGCTGGACGGATGTCTTGAGCAAACAGATTGCTGAAATAAAAAAGTAAAAGGGTAAGAAGAATAGTATTTTTCTTCATCGTCTAAAAATAGAGAACATTTTGAAATGTCGTTACAAAATGCAATAAAATGAATATCTAAGAATTGTAGTGGTAGTCTTTGCCGGTTAATGCTGTTTTCTTGCTTTACATGGGCTTGAACGCATGGCATTCATTTTCAGCACAGAGTAAAAAGTATAAAACAATCTTCTGTGAACTGATATTTTTTTGCCAATCGTTGAAAATCTACTGTGCTCCTGCCTTTGTATTGTATTGTATTTTATTTCCATCCGGCCACTTGCACGTAACTTGACAAATTTCATATATTGGTTGCTTAAAATTCCAGAAAAATTTATACGATTTTATTTAACCATTCAACCTTTAGAACTATGCGTTTTTTATACGTTCTGCTTTGCATATGTTTATGCTCTTCCCCTGTTGTTTTCGCTCAGCTCCGTGGACAAGCCAGGGTGGATTCTCTGAAAAATGAACTTACTAAAGCTGCCGAAGACACAAGCAAAGTGAATCTTCTGCAGTCACTCAGCAGGGCGACATTTTTTTTAGATTCCGCGGCTTCCTTCGATTATGGCAAGCAGGCGTTAAGCCTGGCTGAAAAACTGAAGGATGATAAATTCATTTCTGAAATCTGCTATTACCTTGGAAACTGGCATCTGCAAAGAGGCCTGTATAACACCGCTCTTGATTATGAATTTCGTGCTTTGGAATACCAGAAGAAGATGAATGACATCGAAGGGATGGCTTCCATTAATACAAATATCGGTGGGATTTATGCAAGTCTGTCTGACTACCCAAAAGCCCTTGAGTACACCTTCCAGGGATTGAGGCTGTTTGAAAAAAATGGAAATAAAAACGGGCAGGCTAACTGTCTGACCAATATCGGCAATCATTATGGCGAGCAATCCGATTCAAAGAAAGCACTTGAATATTATCTTAAAGCATTTGAGATTTACAAAGCGGAAGGCATTCAGGAGGGAATCGCTTTGACGGTTGGAAATATCGGTAGTGTACAGTATTCCCTCGGGGAAAAATCAAAGGCTTTGGAATCGTTTCAGCAATCTCTGGATCTGTATAAAAAACTGGAGAATTATGAGGGAATGGAAAGGAATTACAGCAACCTGGGAGAGTTGGCTATAGAGACAAAAAGCTTTGATCAGGCACTGCACTATTTTGATTCTGCTCTCGCGCTGACAAGAAGACCGGAACTGATGGCCATCGCGGGCTATGTACATGCAGGGCTTGCATCTGTTTATCTGGAGATGGCTGAATCTGAATCCGGTTCATCAAAACAGAATTTGCTGATTGCTCTTTTGCATGCCGACAGCGCGACATCTTCGCTGGAAGAATTGGGCGATCTTAAAGCGCTTTCTCTTGCTGTAGAAACACGCAGTAAAATCGAAGCACGTTCCGGAAATTTTTCCAAAGCCTATGAAGACCAGAAACTTTTCAAAGAATTGAATGATTCGATCTTCAATATAGAACGTGATAAAAAACTCACGGCAACCGCCCTGCAATACGAATTCGAAAAGAAAGAAGCTGCATTAAAAGCGGATCAGGAAAAGAAAGATATTCGTCAGCGTAATATCCGTAATTCCATTGCAGCCGGATTGGGAGGTTCTCTGATATTTCTTACAGTGGTCTACCGTCAACGTAATCGTATCAGCAAAGAAAAAAAGCGCAGCGAGGAGTTGTTGCTGAATATTTTACCCTATGAAGTCGCGGAAGAATTGAAGGCAAAAGGCGAAGCGAATGCCGTACAAATCGATCAGGCTACGGTTCTGTTTACCGACTTCAAAGGTTTCACCGCTATGAGTGAATCGCTGAGCGCGAAAGAACTTGTGCGCGATCTGAACGAATGCTTCAGCGCCTTTGACCGGATCACAGAAAAATATGGAATTGAAAAAATCAAAACCATCGGTGATTCCTATATGGCAGCCGGTGGATT
>CAYMMN010000268.1:0-4817 GCA_964391495.1 uncultured Flavobacteriales bacterium
AAGTATTGAAACCGGAAGATTGGCAAAACAAGCCGATGGATCCGTTGTCGTCAGAATGGGCGACGCCATGTTATTGGCAACAGTAGTCTCTAATCCGAAAGCAAAAGAAGGCGCAGATTTTCTTCCGCTTTCTGTTGATTATACAGAAAAATTCTCCGCTGTCGGACGCTTCCCGGGAGGTTTCCTGAAGCGCGAAAGCAGAATGTCAGAATACGAAATCCTTATCAGCCGTCTCGTGGATCGCGCACTGCGCCCGATGTTCCCGGAAGATTATCACTCCGATACACAGGTCATGGTGACTCTCCTTTCAGGCGATAAAAGAGTACAGCCGGATGCACTGGCAGGTCTCGCTGCTTCAGCTGCAATCACCATCTCCGATATTCCTTTCAACGGACCGATCTCCGAAGTACGTGTGGCTCGTGTCGATGGAAAATTTTGTATCAACCCTTACACCGAAGATCTTGAACGCGCCGATATCGACCTGATGGTTGCCGGTTCTATGGACAGCATCGTGATGGTGGAAGGTGAAATGAATGAGGTGTCTGAAGAAGAAATGCTCGAGGCGATTAAATTCGGTCACGAAGCGATTAAACTTCAGTGCAAAGCGCAAACAGAACTCCGCGAAATGTGCGGTAACAAAGCGAAACGCGAATACTCTCACGAAGAAAATGATGCTGATCTGAAAGATAAAGTTCGTTCTTTCTGCTATGATAAAGCGTACGCGATCGCGCGTTCAGCGAATCCTAACAAACACGAACGTTCAGATGCTTTTTCCAAACTGCACGAAGAATTCATGGCTTCATTGCCTGAAGAAGAGCGTACAGCGAAAGCGGCAATGGTCGATCGTTATTTCTTCGAAGTAGAAAGCGACGCGATGCGTAATTGCATCCTCGATGAAGGTGTTCGTCTCGACGGACGTAACAGCACCACCATTCGCCCGATCTGGTCAGAAGTGGATTACCTCCCTTCTACTCACGGTTCTTCTATTTTCACTCGTGGTGAAACGCAGTCTCTGACTTCCGTAACACTGGGAAATAAAATGGATGAGCAGATGATCGATGTGCCGATGAAGGACAGCTCAACAAAATTCCTTTTGCATTACAACTTCCCGGGCTTCAGTACCGGTGAAGTAAAACCAAACCGTGCTCCCGCCCGTCGTGAAATCGGTCATGGTAACCTCGCGATGCGTTCCTTACGCAAAGTGCTTCCTAGTGAAACCGAATGTCCTTACACCATCCGTGTAGTTTCCGATATCCTTGAATCCAATGGTTCTTCATCTATGGCAACTGTGTGCGCAGGTACACTCGCGCTGATGGATGCAGGAGTTCAGATCCGTCGCCCGGTGTCCGGTATTGCCATGGGTCTGATCATGGATAAAAAAGGCCGCTATGCTGTATTGAGCGATATCCTTGGAGATGAAGATCACCTCGGTGATATGGACTTCAAAGTAACAGGAACAGAAAAAGGTATCTGCGCCTGCCAGATGGATCTGAAAGTACAAGGCCTCTCTTCCGACATCATGCTGAAAGCATTGAACCAGGCGAAAGAAGGACGTATGCATATCCTCGGCGAAATGCTGAAGACTATCTCTGCTCCACGTGCGGATTACAAACCACATGCACCACGGATCGAGAAGATGATCATCGCGAAAGAATTTATCGGCGCTGTCATCGGACCTGGTGGAAAAGTAATCCAGGAAATGCAGCGTGAAACAAATACTACTATCTCTATTGAAGAAGTAAACAACGAAGGAATTATCGAAATTTCTTCCAGCGATAAATCAGGTATCGAAGCGGCGAAATCCAGAATCAAGGCCATCACTGCTACTCCTGAAATCGGTGAAGTGTACGAAGGAAAAGTGAAGAACATCATGGACTTCGGTGCATTCGTTGAATTCATGCCCGGTAAAGATGGTTTGTTGCACATCAGCGAAATCACCTGGGAACGTCTCGATACTATGAAAGATGTTTTCAAAGAAGGTGATAAAGTAAAAGTGAAACTCATCGATATCGATAAAAAGACCGGAAAATTCCGTTTGTCACGTAAGGTGTTATTGCCGAAACCAGACAACGCTCCTTCAGAAGGTGAAGGCGGACGCCCGCAAAGACGTCAACCGGCTTCCTAAGAATTATTCCCTTTTTCCAAAAAGTAAAACATGCAGCACAATGCTGCATGTTTTTTTTATTTGCTTTTGAAAGAAATCGGAAGAAATAGAATTTCTTTACAATAAATTGATTATTAGTTAGTTAAAATTTAGAAACAGGGATTTTGTAAGAATTCAATTGGTTTTTTGAGAATTGCTGAAACATACACAAAGGCTCAGCGTTTCAAATGCGTATTCTTTTTCAGAAATACATCAGAATTTTTCTAACAATCAGGAGCAGAGGATGAGACAGCTAAAAATAACAAAACAGGTTACCAACAGGGAAACAGCCTCGTTGGACAAGTATTTACAGGAAATCGGACGCGTGGAGTTGATCACCGCGGAAGAAGAAGTGCGGCTCGCACAGTTAATCAAAAAAGGAGACCCGAAAGCTCTTGAAAGACTTACGAAAGCGAATCTGCGATTCGTTGTATCAGTAGCGAAGCAATATCAGAACCAGGGTCTTACCCTCGGTGATCTTATCAATGAAGGTAATCTTGGACTGATCAAAGCAGCCCAACGATTTGATGAAACCCGTGGATTTAAATTCATCTCCTACGCGGTTTGGTGGATCCGTCAGTCAATTCTGCAGGCTTTGGCCGAACAGTCACGTATTGTTCGTCTTCCGCTCAATAAAATCGGTTCGATTAACAAAATCAACAAGACTTTCTCCAAACTGGAGCAGGAATATGAACGTGAACCTTCTCCCGAAGAAATCGCTGAATCCATGTCGGTTTCGGTTGATGACATCAAAGAAGCCATGCGTACCTCCGGTCGCCACGTTTCAATGGATGCGCCTTTGCAACAAGGTGAAGACAGCACCCTGATCGATGTCCTCGGTGACGACGACCAGCCCCACCCTGACGCGACCCTCATCACTGAGTCACTCCGTCGTGAAGTGGAACGTGCCCTGTCGACGCTTACACTGCGTGAAGCGGATGTCATCCGTCTCTATTTCGGTCTCGCCGCAGGCGAACAGCCGATGACGCTTGAAGAAATCGGAGAACGTTTCGACCTCACCCGCGAACGTGTCCGTCAAATTAAAGAAAAAGCCATCCGCCGCCTGAAGCATACTTCTCGCAGCAAGATTCTGAAGACTTATTTAGGGTAATATTCTATACTTTGATTTAAAGGGGAGGGACATTTCGGTGGATCTCCCCTTTTTTCGTTGTTGGTTTTTGGATTTTAGGAGTGGGGATTTAGCAGTCGGGAGTCGGGAGTCGGGATATTGGCAAATCCCGAATCAGCTATATTTATTACTTTTGTTAATCGAACCTCAATCCTCGAACCTCAAAATTCGAACATTGAACTTCGAACCTTGAACCTCGAACCCCGAACTTCGAACAACCAAAAACCATCAACCAACAACCAAAAATGTCCATCATCGCTCCCTCCATCCTCTCCGCCGACTTTGGTAATCTGCAACGCGATGTGGAGATGATTAACAACAGCCAGGCCGACTGGTTTCATGTTGACATTATGGACGGAGTTTTTGTTCCGAATATTTCTTTTGGTTTTCCGGTGATGAAAACGATTTTCAAGCACGCGAAAAAACCTATGGATGTTCACCTGATGATTGTGAATCCGGATCGTTACATCCAGCAATTCAAAGATGCCGGCGCGGAGATACTCACTGTGCATTACGAAGCCTGTGATCATTTGCACCGTACCATTCAGCACATCAAAGATTCAGGGATGCAGGCCGGTGTCGCGATCAATCCGCATACTTCGGTGACTTTACTGGAAGATGTCATTCATGAAATCGACCTGGTGTGCATGATGAGCGTAAATCCGGGTTTTGGCGGACAAAAATTTATCGCGAATACGATTCTGAAGACCGAACAGCTCCGCAACATCATCGCGAAAAAGAATTCCAAAGCGAAAATCGAAATTGATGGTGGCGTGGATCTTGAAAACGCTTCCTCACTCATCAAAGCGGGCGCGGATGTGCTCGTTGCAGGCAATACGGTTTTTTCTTCCACTGATCCCGCCGGAACTATTGCCAAACTGAAAGCTTTTTAATTTTCCTCCGCTCCTATTTACCTTCCGCGTAATCACGCAGGTATTCAAAACGCGGCATCAGGTTTCCGTCTTTTGTAATGGAAGCCCGTTCAATCACTCCATCGGTATCGTCACCAAACAAAGAGGGAAGTACTCTTTCCATCAGGTGTTTTCCGAAACCATCCGAAGCATCGCGCGGCAATTCACAAGGCAGATTATCGACGGCCATCACCGTGATACTTTGCTTGTTGAACGATTCCACAATTTCCTCCGTCATCGGATCATAACCGTAATATTTGTTATCGATCGTAGTCGCTTTGGTCGTGCTTGGAATGCTTCCGTTCAGATCGCAGGTCACATCGGCAATCACACTGATGCGGAAATCAGGATCGCGCATGCGTGATTTGCTGAACAAAATATCCGCTCTTGGATCCCAGAAAGTGCAATGAATCAGCAAATCCGTCACACCCGCGAAGGAACCGGGATCGCTGAATTTGCAACGGTAACCATCCGGTTTATGATGAAAATCCCAGCTGCTGAAGGCTGAACCATCTTTTGCCACATAATAATCTTCCGAATGCAATTGTACATACACCGGTTCACGGAAAGTATAATTCAGAAATTCGTAAGGTGTTACTTTTCTCAAATCCAAAGCACCCATCGTTTCACAAGC
>CAYMMN010000269.1:0-4804 GCA_964391495.1 uncultured Flavobacteriales bacterium
CTGCAACTTTGAATTTATCTTTGTCCTTCAGATCGCCGGTTCTGTTTTTCAAACCTTCATCTCTGTGTGAACTTCCTGTCAAGGGATGATAATCGTGTGCTTCACCGAATTTACGCACCATGGATCCGCCAAGCATTGTTCCGGAATGGCAATCAGTACAGCCTGTCTGGATGAAAAGCCGTAGACCTTCTCTTTCATCATAAGACAATGCGTAAATATTTCCCTGGAGGAATTTATCGAGAGGAGAAGGAGTGATGAGCGTACGTTCAAACGCGATAATCGCGGACTGAAGATTTTTTAAAGTAAGCGGTGTGTCTTCGCTCGGGAACGCTTCTTCAAACAAACGGTGGTAGTCCGGAATCTCCGCTATTCTTTTAGAAAGAATATCCTGGTGAGGAATCGCCAGTTCATCTTCATTTTTATTTTCTTCAAACGTGCCGTCCCAGGACGAGATGTGATTCATCATCGCGTTCAAAACTGTAGGAACGTTTCTAACAATCTCTTTAGATGAATTGGCTACTGTTGTCGGTTTGTTGTCGACACCGGATGTAGAAAGATTGTGACAGGAATTGCAGGAGTAAGAACCGTATTTTGAAAGACGAGGATCGTAATACAACATTTTACCCAGCTTCACTTGTTTGGAAATTTCCGAGCGGTCATACTGGAACTCGCGAATGGGAAGTGGTTTGAAATATTTATTGGCTTCGACGATGAGTGTTTCGTTCGCTTTTCTGTCCAGTTCGTTGTAATCAATTTCAGGCGGCGCGTCGTGACAACCGTATATCACGATACCAAGAAAACCGATGACCAATAATTTTTTCATGAAGAGAAAACAAATCTAAATTAACCTCTTTGTTTGAATGAACGAATGACTGGGGTCATATCCCAAACAATCAATAGAATCATCCATTGAACAATAAAAATTCAGATTGGAAAATGGCTTGAGGGCTTGGGGCACCGGGGTTTTACGCTTTGAAAACCATAGAGTTTCAGAAGTGAAGAGTAAATAGTGAAGGGTGAAGAGTGAAGGGTGAAGAGTGAGGGGTGTAGAGAGTTTCGGTAAATGCGGATTTCTTTGATTATTTGAGGGCTATTGGTGTTTTAAAATAAAAAAGGGGATCCGGTGAGGATCCCCTTTTAATGAAAATAAGGTGTTTTGAATCAATACGTGGAGGCCAACGCGACAGCTGCTGCTGCATTGATATTTCCATAACCTCTGCTGGAATTCGGGCTTGGATAATACTGTGCGGTTTGCTGCATGGCTGTGATAATTTGTGTTCTGGTCAGTGTTGGTTTTACGGACCAGATAATTCCTGCAATACCGGCTGTGATCGCTGTCGCGCAGGAAGAACCACCGATATAGGTTGGGTTGAATCCGCTTGGTGCAAGCGATAAAGAAGTTCTGTTGGAATTGCCGTTGCGTTGCATTGGGATTGTGAAATCAACCTGACTTCCATCGTGACAATCACTGCAGGTAGAGCTGCTTTCCGTTACTCCTGTTACAGCCTGACACTGACTCAATGCTGCCGGATAAATTACGCCCCACCAGCTTGTCCATGAAAAAGAAGTTCCTGCCGCGGCGAAGATCAGTTTGCCTTTGTTGTAAGCATAAGTAACTCCATCTTTCAATGTACCGCTCGAGAACGGTGTACCGATTGACATGCTGATGATTTTAATATCGTTGAGATCACCCATGCGGATGAGCGCGTTTTTTACTCCGGATAATTCCGCTGAAGCATCGAGCACCACATCATCGCAACCACGGATGAAATGAAGGTTGGCTTTGTAAGCAACACCGGTTGTCGCATTTTGTGCATTGCGCGGACCGGCAGCAAGACCGGCCATGGAAGTTCCGTGCGAACAGGAAGTGTAAGCGGTAGTGCCGTATGTATAATCGGTAGTGATGCTGCGACCAACATTGCTTTCTCCGTCATTGAACTGGCTGCCCAGCAAAGTCTGGCTGGAACTGATTCCCGCATCAATCACGCCGATGCGAATCCCTGCTCCCTGAGCAGTATTCCATGCTGCAGGAATGTTGACATTATTAAAATCCCACGGCAGTTTGCAGCCGGGAGTGATGGTTGTATAATCGGCAGCATTCAGAGCATAGGAAGAACCACTGCATCCGGATGATGAACGGTTTTCCCATTGCGCAGGCCAATAGCCATAAGGCTCGAGGTAACGTACGTTTTTCAGATTGTACAATTGTGTGAGTATATCTTTATCAGTGACACGCAGAACGAGAATGGGCAATACCTGGTCGTCATCAACGATGATATCGTTCAGAGTTACGGTTTGTCCGTTCTTGTTAAGTCCTTTCAATACAAGATCCAGCAAAGCATCGTGAACGGATTTCCATTCTTTGCTTTTGAGATTGATCTGATGAATAATGGGATCGATGTTGTCGATGTTGGCAGGTTTGTAACCAAGAGCAACCTGATAACACTGATTCGCTGCGCTCCAGATCGTTCTCATGTCGGTCCATTCCCAGTGAAAATCGTGACGTTCAGCCTGCAAAGAAACAACCCGGTTGTCAAGCTCCGAGCGATTGTACATCGCTTCAGTCGGCACGGAAACAGGATTTTGTCTTTGAACCAGAACAGATTCATTTGCTGTGGTCGGAGTTGCCTGGTTATCATCAAGACGGTTACAGCCCGCAAAAATCACCAGGAACAAGAGTCCAAGAGTACGGATAAAGTTTTTCATGTGTTTTTGTTTTCGTTTAGAGAGAAGTAGTGATAGCAAATGTAAATATATCCCTGAGAAATCAAAATATTTATAAGCGGGAAAAGCAATTAATAAGCTCGGGAAACCCTTCAGGGATGGGGTTTTTAAGGTATGAATAGTTCAAAAGGTTCAGCAAAATCCGGGGTCACTGAATCGCCGATATTTTATGTATTTTAGGACTTAATATTTCATTTATATATTGCCGGTAAACAAAAGACTTGTTCTCTTGTTTTGCATTTGTCGAAACTATCCTGAAGCCTGATCTGTTGCTTCAGGAATTATTAAATTTTATCTTAAAGAAAATCAGATATGGGAAAAGGCAGACTAGAAGCATTCAGTGATGGTGTATTGGCTATCATCATTACGATTATGGTATTGGAAATAAAAGTTCCGCATGGAACAGAGTGGTCCGCTTTGTTTGAGCTGGCACCGGTCTTTATCAGTTACATTTTAAGTTTCGTATACATTGGAATTTATTGGGGAAATCATCATCACCTGATGCATACCGCGAAACATGTAAACGGCAAAATCATTCTCGCAAATCTTCATCTATTGTTTTGGTTGTCACTGATTCCATTTACAACAGGCTGGATGGGAGAGAATCATTTTGAGGCGAATCCAACGGCATTGTATTCGGCCAATCTGTTATTATCCGGTTTTGCCTATTTCATTTTACAAAAAGTAATCGAAAAAAGTGTGCATGCGGACGGCAGTCTCAATGTTGCCTTTCAAAAACATTCTCGAAAAGGAATCATCTCACAAATAGCGTATGCGGCTGCCATTCCGATGGCATATGTACATCCGGCAATTTCCGGAGCTTTGTTTTTCAGCATCTCGATACTCTGGCTGATTCCGGATAAGGAAATTGAAAAGGCCGTGAGCTGATCATTACCTCTGAAAAAGAAAAAAGGACAATCGCCTGAGGCCATTGTCCTTTTTTTATTGCGGAGAGATACGGTTAAACGGATTCCGCGAGGATGACGATTTTATTTTTCAGATTTTCAACCACTCCGCCTTTTACATCAAAGCTTTTTACACCTTCTTTGTCTTTGATCTTTACTTTTCCATTGAGAAGAGTGGAGATCACGGCTGCGTGATTGTTCAGCATTTCAAATCGTCCTTTCGCTCCCGGAACGGAAACGGAAGTGACATCGCCACTGTAAACTTTTTTATCCGGGGTGATTATTTCGAGTTGCATTGTTTTTTTTCTAAATCAATTAAAATTAATAGCTGATGGTAGATTGCTGATTTTAGATTGCTGATTGACTGACTGTGCATTTTTCAAAACTCTAAGCACCAACCACCAACCACTAAGCACCAATTACTTCGATTCTGCCAACAACTTCTTACCCTTCGCGATAGCGTCATCAATTGTTCCAACAAGGTTGAATGCTGCTTCAGGATATTCATCCACTTCACCATTCATGATCATGTTGAATCCTTTGATGGTTTCTTCAAGCGGAACGATTACACCTTTCAATCCGGTGAACTGTTCAGCTACGTTGAACGGCTGTGAAAGGAAACGTTGTACACGACGTGCGCGGTGTACAGTCAGCTTATCTTCATCGCTCAATTCATCCATACCAAGGATGGCAATGATATCCTGAAGTTCTTTGTAACGCTGCAGGATATTTTTCACACGCTGAGCCGTGTTGTAGTGTTCTTCACCAACAACCAGCGGAGTAAGGATACGGGATGTAGAATCCAGTGGATCCACCGCAGGGTAGATACCCAACTCGGAAATTTTACGGTTCAATACTGTCGTCGCGTCAAGGTGAGCGAAAGTTGTCGCAGGAGCCGGGTCAGTCAAGTCATCCGCAGGTACGTAAACCGCCTGTACAGATGTGATCGAACCACGTTTTGTAGAAGTGATACGTTCCTGCATCAATCCCATTTCAGTAGCAAGTGTCGGCTGGTAACCTACGGCTGATGGCATACGGCCAAGCAGCGCGGATACTTCAGATCCTGCCTGTGTGAAACGGAAGATATTGTCGATAAAGAAGAGGATATCACGACCACCTGATTTTTCATCACCGTCACGGAAATATTCAGCTACTTTAAGACCCGACAAAGCCAC
>CAYMMN010000270.1:0-4793 GCA_964391495.1 uncultured Flavobacteriales bacterium
TACTCAGACATCCTGCATTTGATGTCATCACACAACTCACCTGATCGTTGTTTGCCAGCGCTGCATTGGTGTATGTCGCGCTATTGGTTCCAACGTTACCACCGTTTAATTTCCACTGGTAAGAAGGAGTGGTTCCTCCATTGGTTGGAGTGGCCGTGAAACTTACACTGGTACCGCTGCAAATCGTACTTCCCGGAGCAGCAGCGATGCTGACAGCTGGAGTTACGGCAGTAGTAATAGTGATGGTTACTGTATTGGAAGTCGCAGTTGTAGGAGACGCGCAACCTGAACTGGAAGTCATTACACAAGAAACTGCATCAGCATTTGCAAGAGCAGCATTAGTATATGTTGCACTATTAGTACCAACGTTAGTACCGTTAAGCTTCCATTGATAAGAAGGAGTTGCCCCACCATTCGTTGGAGTAGCTGTAAATGTCACACTTGTGCCTGCACAAATGGTACTTCCGGGGTTAGCTGAAATACTTACAGCAGGTACAACGGAACCGGAAACAGACATGGTCACTACATTAGATGTAGCAGATGCAGGAGAAGCGCAATTCGCATTGGATGTCATCACACAACTAACAGTATTTCCATTCGCAAGAGCGGCATTGGTATAAGTTGCGCTGTTAGTACCCACATTGGATCCGTTCAATTTCCACTGATAAGAAGGAGTTGAACCACCATTTGTCGGAGTGGCTGTAAAAGTGACACTGGTTCCTGAACAAATCGTATTTCCAGGATTAGCTGCAATACTTACAGACGGAGTAACACTCGCATTTACTGTAACAGCAAGCGGTTGCGCAGTACTTGTACCACAGGCATTGTGTGCGGCAACAGTAATATTCCCGCCGGCAGCACCTGCTGTAACCGTAATAGAAGTTGTTGTAGATGAACCTGTCCATCCTGAAGGCAAAGTCCATATATAATCTGTTGCTCCTGAAACGGCAGCAATAGAATAGGTTTGAGAAGAACCAGAACATACTGAAGTAGTTCCGGTAATTGCACCCGGTTGTGCCGGAGTTGTACAACCACCACCCTCTGTCAATGCAAGTGAACCATTATAAGTATAGTCACCTGCCTCATTGCCATCATGATCACCGGCAATACCTGCATAGTACAAGGTCACATTTCCGGTTCCTGCTGCAGGGGCTGTCCAGTTAAAATTAAATGTGTGTGTGTTATTTGTTGCACCTCCATCAAGTTGATGTACCAGGTTAGGCCTTACAACACTGCTCACAGTCGCGTTTTTAATTTGTGTTTCAGCTGAGTTGGTCACTACAAATGTACCTGCAGGACTATTGGCTGAGTTCAATGCTTCTACACCTAAACCAAAAACTGTCATCCCTGAACGGGCTACAGTTACACTCAGGTTATAGGTTGTTCCGGGAGTGTATGTCCCCCCTGTAATACCTGCAATGGCAATCGAACCGCCAGCCATATTCGCAGAATAATCGCTGTGACAATCGATACAGGTGCCTTCTCCGGGAGATCCTGTTTTCCCTGCCCGACCGTTATCCGACATCATTGTGCTGGTTAACAGAACTATCACAATCAGTGATAGTGAGCTTAATGTAAGTTTCCGTAACATAGTTGATTAATTAATTTGTGGAATTGTTTAATGATAAATATTGCTCTTTCTGATAATTAAAAATTGATTCTGCACGGTAAAGCCTGACTGGGGGGTATCAGAATCCGATTGCAATACATAATTTTGTTACACTTTCGTCGCAGGAAGTGCTGAATTGAATTTCCGAATTTGTCTTAGATCAAAATTCGAATTTCATTCGATCGATATTTTTAACGAAAGACGACTTATAATTTGTAGACAAAATGAACTCTTTCTGAATGGACACAAGGAGAAATTAACAACACTGTCAGTGCTGTGTTCATAACAGTTTTCATTCGCTAAATGATTTTATATTCAGTCGAAAAGTGGATACATTCTGTAGTCAGATTCAAAATCTGTCGCCTACATTAATTTAGACTGTTCATAACTATAATTGTTTTTCTCCCCTGAATGAAAAACATGATTTTTATCAGGTCACTTGAATCTGGGGTTAAAAAATAACATAAGATCTGACATTAAAAATTTAATTTTTCAGGAACTTCTGATGGAAATTTCCCTGACAATGAAATCCAGGATGTAAATTAAAATTCGGCCATAAAACTTCTGCATTTCAATTTATTGTTCATGTATTAAATCAAGATCTTGTTTTTGCATTTCCTGGTTCAGCTGATTGGTAACTAAAAACCCGTATCTTATTGATATTTAGAGTATTTTGACACATGGATCCCTCGTAATTTTGTAGGATACATGAAAGCCATTGAAGACTGCGAGAAATCATATTGAATGTTTGACCACGGTATTGAGAAATATCAAACACTTCTATTACTTTAGTAACCTCAATAAAATATGTTTCAGTATCGTTTCTTTATTCATTCCATATGTCACAAGCAACAGCAGAAATAAAACTTGATAACAAGGTTTACCAGCTTCCAGTTATCGTAGGTTCCGAAGGTGAAAAAGCAATTGACATTTCAACACTTCGTGATCAAACCGGTTATATTACTCTTGATACCGGTTTTAAAAACACAGGGTCCACTCAAAGTTCAATTACTTTTCTTGATGGAGAAAACGGAATTCTTCGTTACCGTGGATATCCTATAGAACAATTGGCGGAAAGCTCCAGCTTTATTGAAGTTTCATACCTCTTGATTTATGGAGAACTTCCATCCAAAGAACAGCTTGCTTCTTTTGTATCCGGTGTAACAACACATACACTCATTCATGAGGATATGAAAAAATTCTACGAAGGTTTTCCTTCAAAAGCTCATCCGATGGGAGTACTTGCCAGCATGATCGCTGCCATGTCAACCTTCTACCCGGATGTTTATAAAACAGAAGGTGATGTAGATCTTACGATTCAGCGACTCATGGCAAAATGCGCTACAGTTGCAGCCTGGTCTTATAAAAAGTCAATTGGTCACCCGGTTATGTATCCACAGAACAGGCTTTCCTATTGCGCGAACTTCCTTCACATGATGTTTGCTCAGCCAACAGATGACTACCACGTAAACCCTAAGGTTGCAGATGCATTGGATAAACTGCTGATACTGCATGCAGATCATGAACAGAATTGTTCCACTTCCACTGTTCGTGTCGCCGGATCATCACAGGCTAATTTGTATGCTTCCATTTCTTCAGGTGTGTCAGCACTTTGGGGACCACTACATGGAGGAGCCAATCAGGCAGTGATAGAAATGTTGCAAACGATTCGTAAAGAAGGTGGCAATATCGGTGAATGGGTAGCAAAAGCGAAAGACAAAACCAGCGGCTTCCGCCTGATGGGATTTGGTCATCGTGTCTACAAAAACTTCGATCCGCGTGCAAAGATTATCAAAAAAGCATGTGACGATGTATTGGCTGAACTCGGTATCAAAGATCCGCTCTTGGATATCGCGAAACAGCTGGAAGAAATCGCACTCACTGATAATTATTTTATCGAAAAGAAATTGTATCCGAATGTCGATTTCTACTCCGGTATTCTTTATCGTGCAATTGGCATTCCAACGGATATGTTTACTGTCATGTTCGCCATCGGCCGAATGCCGGGATGGATCGCGCAGTGGAAAGAAATGCGTGAAGGAAAAGAACCTATCGCGCGTCCAAGACAAATTTACACAGGACCTGTATCACGAAATTATGTGCAGGTTGCAAACAGAAAATAAGGTTTTGCAAATTTTAGAACTCCCGGCCTCCGGGAGTTTTTTTTATCCACCGATGGAAACCATCGTTCGGTTCTCTGTCGGTCCAAACAACTCCTGCCCTCCCCATTGCTTTTCTTTGGCAGCAAGTGAAGAATGAATAAGATCCAAAATGGATTCACCTTTTCTCAAGGCCGCCAAAAGATCCATTTCCCCTTTCGAAAAAAGACAGTTCTTCATTTTCCCGTCAGCAGTCAAACGCAAACGATTACAATCCCCACAAAACGGTTCGCTCATTGTACTGATAAAAGCAAAGGTCCCTTCGTAACCGAGTACTTTGAATTTCTTTGAAGTATCGTGTTTCTTATTTTCCAGAGGAACAACTTCAAAATGGCTTTCCGCCCTGCTTAATAATTCTTTCGAAGTAAGCAGCTTTTGATTCTGCCAGTGATTGTCCCGGAAAGGCATGAACTCAATGAACCTCACGTGCACTGGATAATCTCTCGTCCAATTGATAAAATCAAAAACCTCATCATCATTCACTCCATTCATCACAACCATATTCACTTTCACATGAAAATTACTGTCCATTAGTAAATGAATATTGGACATCACCCGGTGAAAGTGTTCGCGCTTTGTAATCTTTGCAAAACGATCAGGCATCATCGTATCAAGACTCACATTCAAAGATCTGATGCCCGCCTCTTTAAACTCACCAATATATTCATGAACGAAAATACCATTTGTTGTCATGGTAATTTCTTCCAAACCATACGTGCGCAATCTGGCAAGCTCCTGAATGATCTCCCTGAAATCTCCACGAACGAGAGGTTCTCCACCCGTTAGCCTGATTTTTCTGACACCCAGTTTTACAAATGTCTCAGCAATTGAAATTAACTCCTGTGAATTCATCAATTTTTCTTTCGCAGAAAAAACAGGATGATCCGGCATGCAATACGTACACCTCAGGTTGCAGACATCCGTGAGAGATATTCTCAGGTAATCGTGGATTCTGTTGTGACGATCGGTGAGCATTTTTTTAGTGCTTAGTGCTTAGTGCTTAGTGCTTAGTGCTTAGTGCTTAG
>CAYMMN010000271.1:0-4775 GCA_964391495.1 uncultured Flavobacteriales bacterium
TCTGTATGTGCATGATGTGGGTGCCGGTCCGGATGGTTATGATCATGTGTATAACGCACCCTTGTATTATACACAATATGGTATTGTAATTACTTCTACAAGTTACAGCCAGGGTTGTAATGATTATGATTTGTATTCAAGTACAGGAGATCAGATTGTTCATGACAATCCACAGTTTTCATTGGTGTTTTCTGCCGGGAATAATTCATCAGCCGATTGTGGATATGGTGCCGGCCCTCCCTGGGGAACGATTACAGGAGGATTTAAGCAAGGAAAAAATGTTATTGCCTGCGCAAATCTGGATGCCTATGAAGTCCTCGACAATTCAAGCAGCCAGGGACCTTCTGCGGATGGACGTGTGAAGCCGGATATTTCTTCCAATGGAAAAGATCAGATGTCTACGGACGAAGGAAATACTTATCAGGTAGGTGGCGGAACGAGTGCGGCTTGTCCCGGAATTGCCGGAATCTGCTCTGAGTTGTATCAGGCTTATCGTGAAATTACCGGTGATCCAAATCCTGAATCCCCACTCATTAAAAGTGTTTTGTTGAATTCTGCTGAAGACATCGGAAACCCCGGTCCCGATTTTACATATGGCTGGGGTCGTGTCAATGCTCTACGTGCTGTGCAAACTCTTGAAGAGCAACGTTACGTTCTGGATTCTGTGGATCAGGGATCAGCAAGATCTTTCGACATCCAGGTACCTGCTGGAGTAAATCAGGTGCGTATGATGGTGTATTGGCTTGATAAGGAAGGTGACCCTGTAGGAACGGTATCGCTGGTCAATGATCTTGACATGACTGTTGTAACACCTGCAAGTGCTATCGTTTCTCCATGGATACTTGATCCAAGCCCAAGTGCAGTTGCCTTATCCGCAAATGCAGTTCAGGGTGCTGACCATTTGAATAATGTGGAACAGGTTACAATTAATAATCCTTCCTCAGGAACTTATACAGTGAATGTTGCCGGTACCACTGTTCCTTTTGGTCCGCAAAAATATTATATCGTTTGGGAATTCCGGACAGATGAAATTACGCTTACCTATCCGAATGGTGGAGAAGGATTTGTTCCCAATGAAACCGAGCTGTTACGTTGGGATGCTTATGGGAATACGTCCACATTCAATCTTGAATATACTACCGACAACGGCAGTACCTGGAACCCTATTAACCCAAGTGTTGCTGCCAATATAAGACAATATGATTGGACAATTCCTTCCAATCTGAGTGATCGGGTGAAAGTACGCGTTACACGTTCAGGGATTAGCGATGAGTCTGACGCGAATCTTGCAATTCTCAATCTTCCGACAAACCTGACTATTGATTATGCGTGTCTGGATACATTGCAATTAAGCTGGACAGCTGCGAGTGGTGCAAGTGCTTATGAAGTGAGTATGCTCGGAACTCAATACATGGATTCTGTTGCCACAACATCAGCTACATCAATTGCTCTTCCTGTTTCTCAGGCGATCGATACATGGTTTAGTGTCAGATCCATCGGATCAAATTCAGGAAAGGGCAGAAGAGCTATTGCAATTCACAAAGCTTCCGGGTTGCAAAATTGTTCTTTTGCATCCGATCTGGCTTTGCTGAATTCCATTAATCCGACTCCAGGAAATTTATTCGGATGCCAAAGTTTAAGTGCTGTTCCTGTGAGCCTGAATTTGAGAAATGATGGAATGAATACTGTGACAAGTTTTAACATCTCTTACATATTGAATGGAGGAACTCCGGTTACTGAAACTTTCAACGGATCTTTGGTTCATGGTGCATCGATGACCTATACGTTCACCACTACAGCTGATCTTTCAACTCCTGGACCAAATTTGCTTGAGGTTTCTATCGTTTACACCGGTGATCAGAATCCAACGAATGACGCCCTGACAATTCAGGTGAATACCGGAGCCACGGCAGCGATTCCTGTCGCTGAGAACTTTCAGCAAAGTTTTCCTCCGACCGACTGGTCAATCGTTAGTTCAGGGACAACTTATTTCTGGGATGTGAAAACCGGAATTACAGGCAGCGATGGTAATCTCACCAGCGCTGCATGGTTCAATAATTTCTCTTACAGTAATTCCGGTGCGGAAGATTATCTCGTTACTATGCTTGCTGATTTTCATGGCGCTGGTGCTCCAAGAATGACTTTCGATGTTGCTTACTCAGTGTACTCGGGTTTTGAAGACGGACTTCGTGTCGATGTTTCCGGCGATTGCGGAGCTACATTTGTGCCAACATCCTATTTGAAGATCGGTGCAGTGCTGGCAACAGCTCCGGCAGCCAATCTTTCATTCCTGCCATCACAGGCGAGTGATTGGAGAAATGATACAGTTGATTTCACTTCAATGGCAAATTCTTATGCATTGATTCGATTTGCAAACATTAATGATTATGGAAATAATCTTTACATCGATAATGTCAACATCGAAAATGATAATGTTGCCGGTATTGGTGCTGTTGTACAGATCCCTGTAATCTCTGTTTTCCCGAATCCTGCTTCCGCGATGGTGAATGTGAATATCAAAAATCTTCCATCAAGAAAACTAACGCTGACCCTGATGGACAGTCAGGGCAGGGAAGTGTTGATCAGAAATTTTGAAAAGACTTCTGACGTATTCACTCAAATGCTGGATGTCAGCAAATGCACAAAAGGTGTTTATATGCTGCGTATTACCGGAGACGAAAAGGTTTACAATTTACGTGTTGCGATACTCTGATAAAAAAAGAAATATACACTCTTAAAATAAAGACCGGTTTCCTCAGGAGCCGGTCTTTGTTTTTACTTTATCCCATTTCTTTATTTGCCAGTTGACTTTTCCTGTTGAAATGTGATTCTTTTGAATGTCATAAACTTCTACAATCATTTCAACAAATACGGCGTCCTGTGATTCAAGTGGAGTTTTCACTTGTCTTTGAAAATCATTTGAAGGGAAATGCAGTTCAGCTGTGACATCCTCTTTCGCCTGGTAATGATACGTCATACTCAGATCTTTCATGATGAGTCTGAATGCATCTGTACCACTCATTTTTGCAAGGGTAATTCCTGCGGTAAATTCTGAAAGTGTTGCCAATGCGCATGCATGTATTCCTCGGAGATGATTAAGATTTTTCCGTTTGTAGGGAAGGAGGATTTTTATTCCGTCTTCGTAGACTTCAAGAATTTTAAAACCATGTGGCGCATTGAAAGGAATAGCGCGTGCCAAAGCGAAACTCAGCAAAGAGCGGGAGAAAGAAGAGTGCCTCGCTTTTTCAAGCAGGGTTAATAATCGCTTCATGGATTGTATTTTTTACTCTTTGTGAATGGTTTATTCTGCGATCTTTTTCAATTCAAGATAAGCTGCTTCAGTTTCTGCGATCATTTCCTGAACAATTTCCTTTACGGGTTTTATTGCGTGGATGAGTTCCACAGATTGTCCTGCACACCAAAGGCTATTATAATTCCCAGGCTTCACCGCATCTTCCAGCCATGAAAATCCGCGCTTTTGAACGAGCATTTTGAAGTATTTTTTGGTACGCGGATTATTGCTCATCCATTTTTCAAACCAGTTTTGTTGTGTTCCGATTTTTTTCGCGAATTCTGTATTGATGATAGTGCAAGGAGTACCGCTGATTCGTGTGGTCATAACTATATCTTCCATACCTGCATCGAGGATCGCTTGTTTGTATTCCTGTGACACACCGGCTTCAGGTGATGCGATAAACCTGGTTCCGCAATATGCTGCGGATGCCCCTGCAGCAAGAACACTCAGGATGCTTTTTCCGTGAGCAATCCCACCTGCCGCCAGAACAGGTTTGTTTGGAAAAGCGTTCTTCAGGGATTCAATAAGAATCGCAAGAGGATAGGGTCCTGCGTGTCCTCCTGCTCCCTGGCCAACAGCAATAAATCCATCACAACCCATGTCGAAACATTTTTGTGCATGTACAAGATTTGTCACATCACAAAATACTTTGCCACCATATTGATGGGCTGCTTCAATGGTTGTTTTTGGGTTTCCAAGAGAAGTAATAAAAACAGGAACTTTATTTTCAATACAAATATTCAAATGCTTTTCAAACCAGGGATTCGATTTCTGCACGATCAGGTTCACCCCATAGGTTCCCATTTGCCCGCTCCTGTTTTTCAGGAATGAATTTAAATTTTTCAAAACAGAATCCAGCTGCCCCTCTTCTCTGTAATTCAGTGAAGGAAAACATCCCATAATTCCGGCATCAATAGCTTCACGCAACATGGCTTCATTTGTCACAAGGAACATGGGGGCCATTATCAATGGAAACCGGATATTCAGGCTTCGGGTCAACTCGTTTTGAAAGTGCATAATTTTGAAGCAAGAGTGTTTATTCCGTTTTCGGCTTGCTGATGCAAAGAACGGAACCCTTTCAATTGTTAATATCCCCTGCAAAATTTTTTTCCCACCATGACCCCGGTGTAGTCAAATCCCTTAATTTGGCAGATCAGACACAATCGTGTGGTTTCATGAATTCCACATAAGGGATAATTTGACAATTGTAATACATTGTAAATCAAACGACTCCTTAATTTGTGTGCAGACCAATCTGAAATGATAAGAAGGCTTTTCGACATTCCTCAACGTCAGCTGGAACTTTTTCCAAAAAAGGATGCTTTAGCGGCGAAAATTAACGGTAGCTGGATTCCGACATCCACGGCAACATTTGTTCAAACCGCTGATGAAATAAGTCTGGGTTTGATGTCTCTTGGATTGAAAAAGGGCGATACCATCGGTATGATCTCTCCGAATCGTCCGGAATGGAACATGATGG
>CAYMMN010000272.1:0-4768 GCA_964391495.1 uncultured Flavobacteriales bacterium
CGCACGGTTGCCCGCCACCCCCTCAAAGTGGTGCGTCTACCAATTTCGCCACCTGCGCATTAATCATTTTATTTTGATAATCAACGCTTTGCTATTGAAAGCAGAGATTTAATTATCGGCAAAAACTGAGGATAGGGCTGCAAAAGTACAATATTTCCCGAAATTCAACAGAATTGTTTCTCTTTTTTGAAAGAAAATTATAACTCAGAATAGTACTTTCCGATCAATCCGATTTACACATAAGCGGACAAGGTGGATTTAAATGTTGACTTTCCTGACAACAATTTGAAAGCAGAAGTTCATTTCATGCCTGCGAACTATCAGTTTAATAAGCCTATGAATATTCCGAATGTGTAAGGAGTATTTTCAAAATCTACAATAATTCCTTTTCAGGTTCTTTTTTATGAAGACTTACAAAATGGGAGACGGATTATTCCCTTCATGAAAGTTGCAGACTTGATAATGCCAACAAGCTTTTTTTAGAAATATTCCAAAAGAACAAACCATTCTGGATTTCACCGGATGTGAAATACAAAATGTCCTGACAAAAATGTCAGAAATCTTACACTTGTCAGCTTGGTGAGATTGAGTCAGGAACTAAGTTGTGTCTGCCTTACTATAAGAGTCTGGATTAAAATCAAAAATCAATCTTATGAAAAAGCTCTTTACGATGATTCTTATGGTGCTGCTAAATCTGGCAGTAGCCATGGTAGCAGGCGCAAGTCCCGGTAGTGAATCAAACCAGGTTTCCATTGCACTGGGTACAGTTTCTGGACCGGCTGCGGTTTGTGAAAACCAAACCGGAGTAACTTATACTGTTGAAGCTGTTTCGGGTGTTCTTTCTTATGATTGGACTGTTCCTGCAGGAGCCAACATTGCTTCCGGCCAGGGTACAAATACAATTACGGTTGATTTTACAAATACATTCGGTGACATCTGTGTTACCGGTGATGATGGTACCGGCCCGGGTGCGGCCAGTTGCATTACAACAAGTCTCGCACCTCATAAGCCATATACTCCAACTTCAATGAACGGGCCGACCAATACAGTTTGTCCGGGTCATGTGTATACGTATTCAGTGACTGCTGATCCTTTGGCTGCTTCCTATAACTGGGTTGTGCCAAACTATATGAGCATCATTGACGGACAGGGAACAAATTCAATTAACGTTTCTGTGGCTACAGGTTTCGTGTGGGGATATCTTCGTGTATCCGCATCGAATTGTCGTGGTACGTCCGGTCAGTATACGATCGGAGTGTTTTCAGCTCCGGGCCGACCAGGAGCGGTAACTGGACCTGCAGTAGGTGCTTGTTCAGGTGGGACATATACTTATTCAGTTGCTCCGGTAGTAGGTGCAACTTCTTATACATGGTACGCGCCTGCCGGCTGCATAGTGAGTACGGCGGCAGCAAGTGGTAACCCGCTTACATCAAGCGTTAACAGCGTTGAGATAACATTTCCTGCAGGATTTACATATGGTTCATTGTTTGTGTCAGCAAACAGCGGTTGTAATTCAAGCCCTCGTCGTGAATTGAAAATCCGTTCCGTTCCTCCTAAACCGGGTGGTATACATGGACCATTCTATGGTGTATGTGACCTTTCTGCTGTTATGTATTGGGTCGACTCAGTGCCAGGTGCAACTTCTTATTCATGGAGTTTCACACCGGGTTTAAACACAACAATAACCGGAAACGGTAATGATACAATCTATGTTGACTTCAATGCAGGTTTCAGCCAGGCAACATTATGTGTAACCGCTGACAATTCTTGCGGAAGCAGTGTGGCACGATGCGGAGTCGTATTTGCACGTCCTCAGACACCAGGTCTGATTGACGGTCCGACAGGTGCATGTAACTCAAATCCATTGATCAGTCAGGCTTATTATGAAGTACAGCCTGTATTTGGTGCTACAGAGTATATCTGGACTGCCCCTCCGGGTGCATCCATCATACTTGGTCAGGGAACATCACAAATCACCATTGAATATCTCGGTGCGACATCAGGTGACGTAAGCGTATCCGCCAAGAATGATTGCGGGGTTAGTCCTGCAAGAGTGGTTGGAGTAATTGTAAATCCATGCCGTACGACGAGTGATGGCAGCATCGTTTCCATTTCAAAAGTGGATGTCTTCCCGAATCCTGCTACTGACAAATTGGTAGTACAATTCGAAGGAGCAGCGAATGAAAAGTATTCAATCCGGATGATTGATATCACAGGAAGAGAAGTAGTTTATCTGAATCGTGAATCTGTATCAGGTTTAAATAATGAAGTTATTGATCTCACCGGTTTTGTAAAAGGAATATATATTCTGGATGTAAATCGTACAGAGGGTCATGAAAATATAAAAGTGGTAATCCATTAAAGAGTGGTTTTTGGTTAGACGAGAAGCCCCGTCCAGTACTTGTACTGGCGGGGTTTTCTTTTTGGCCTGATTTTGATGTTTTCTTAGTAATGACGCGCCTTTTAGAGGGTTTTTTGATCGTTTTTTGCCTGCCCCACATATCTGTTCGCCACCGAATACCAGTGCCATTCCCCTTTATTCCTGCTGTTTACCAAACATTGTTGAAGTCCGGCCACTGTCGGTATACTTTTGTTTCATAATCATTCACCCCCTAAAACAAAACAAACAATGAGTATACGCGAAATGCAAAACCTGATTAGTCAAACTGGTAAATTCACTTTTATTGACGGGAATACTGACGAAGGAATGATCGTATCACGTTACAACATTCCTGAAGCAAAAATTGAATACTATTTCATTCCGGCGAAAAATGTAGTAGCCTATCAATCGGCACGTTCACATCATGAAATGGATGCTCCAATGAAATTGGGTCGCCCTGTGAATGAATCGACAATCCTCACGGCGCAAATTGTAAACTGATAAATCATGAAAAAGCTTAGCACATTCAATCTGATGTTTATTCTCTTCTGTATCGGACTTGCGGTTTTTATTTTTCTGCTGGTTCCGCACGAAAACACAATGAACTCAGACAACTCTGCCGGTCAACAAAACTATGGCATGGAACACAGGTGAGCGAAGTGAAATTAAAAAGCCCTGCTTGTATCAACAAAGCAGGGCTTTTTTTTATGGGTTGATTTTAAATCTTAGTTATTCAGCATCACCGGCATTACAAGCATAAGAATATCCTCGTCTTTATTTTCAGGATTTGCCGGAACAAGAATACCTGCCCGGTTGGGGGCCGACATTTCCACGGTGACTTCATCACATTCAAGGTTACTCAGCATATCACTCAGGAAACGTGCATTAAACCCGATTTCCATATCTTCTCCTGCATACTGACAACTGAGTCTTTCATTTGCTTCATTCGCGAAGTCAAGATCTTCAGCACTTATATGAAGTTCGCTGCCATTGATTTTCAGGCGAACCTGGTGTGTTGTTTTATTCGAAAAAATGGAAACTCTTCGTACTGAATTCAACAATGCCTGGCGGCTAATGGTGAGTTTATTTGGATTATCAACCGGAATAACAGCTTCGTAATTTGGATATCTTCCATCGATCAAACGACAGATGAGAGAGTAATTTCCAAATTCAAAAAAAGCATTACTGTCGGTATAACTGATTTTTATTTTTTCTTCAGCGTCGGAAATGATATTCTTTAGAAGATTCAATGGTTTCTTAGGTACAATAAAAGCGCCTTCAGATTTTGATTTTGAATCAGACCTTCTATAACGAACAAGTTTGTGTGCATCCGTCGCTACAAATGTGATGTTCTCTTTACTCAACTGGCAAAACACACCTGACATTACCGGTCGCAATTCATCATTACCGGTCGCGAATAAAGTTTTGCTGATCGCATTTTGCATTACACCCGCTGCAATCTCAAGAGATTTTCCACCATCCATCGCCGGAACCTTGGGGAATTCTTCTCCGTCAAAACCGGTGAGTTTGTATTTACCGAAATCAGAAACAATTTCAATTCCATGCGACTTATCATCAATAATGAAAGTCAATGGTTGCTCCGGAAATGTTTTTAAAGTCTCGAGTAAGATTTTCGCAGGAACTGCAATTTTACCACCTTGTTTTCCTTCAATGAGGCTAATCTGAGTGGTCATAGTTGACTCAAGATCAGATGCAGAAATCATCAATGTCCCTTTCTCAACAATGAATAAAAAATTGTCAAGAATAGGGAGAGGGTTGCTTGAATTCAAAACCCCGCTGATTTGTTGCAATTGCTTTAAAAGAGTCTGACTTGATACGATAAATTTCATTGTTTCTCGATAAATTTTTTCTCCATTCTGATCTTTCCGGAATAAAAATACCGGTAGGGATCAAATGTTGAAATTGGTTGAAAATGAGCCTGCTTTGGCTCGCAACTTAAGTGCACACAAACCTAATTCATTCGAACTAAACTGCAAAGAAAAGAACCGCGTGGAAAATAGAAAATATTAACAAATGCGAATCATTAACTCGAAATACATAGGTCTCAAAAAACTCACCTTTTCATTTGTTTCCGGCGGTCCAAATCAAAATCAAATGATGATCTGAAAATCCGGTCAAATGTATAGTGCTGAATTACAACCCATTCACCTTCATTTTCGAGAAAGCCAATCATTCTGTCCACATCGTATTTGAGTGGATTACCAAGTGAGTCCTGACGGGTAAGAGATTTTTCATTCAAAGGCATCGGGAAAATAATCAATGATCTGGATTCACCTTTTGTGTCAGTCACTCCGATGGTGCACAATGGAGTTGTCTGTTTCAATGAGTCATGCTGAGAAGTATTCAGATTGCTTTCCTGGCTTTCAT
>CAYMMN010000273.1:0-4749 GCA_964391495.1 uncultured Flavobacteriales bacterium
ACTAAGCACTAAGCACTAAGCACTAAGCACTAACCACTAACCACTAGTCAAAAGACAACTCCCACAGAAATTCCTCCGCTCAAAACCAGAGGGAGTTTTTTTCCAAAGAAAAGGTGAGAGTAAGCATAGTTGAAATCTACTTCCTTGCTGTCGTAATCAGATTTTAAATTATAGGTGGTAGTTTTGAATCCTGTTCCGATACTTCCATACCAATCAAACAAAAACCATCTGTTAACCACCATTTGTCGACCGAAAGCAATGTTTACTGTATAATGTGTGTAACGAATGATGTTGTGCTTTTCAAATGTTTTGAATGAACTGAAAATTATTTCTGGTCGGAAATAACTCCCTTTGAGTGGATCTTTGTATTTGAGGCCTTTCCAGATTCCCTCTCCGCATTTTACAAATTTCAGTCCTGCCTTCACCAGGAAACCTTCCGAATATTTTAAACTTTCATTGATCCTGAAACCAATTATTCCACCTTTCACTTCCAGGTTTAAACCGAGTTTTATTCGCCTCTCATAGCCTATCGTTATATGATTCATAACGGGAGCAATGATATCCCCTTTTATGGCTTGCTTTTTATCCGGCACGGATAGATCTTTTGAAACTTCGTAGGGATTATAAATAATGGTAACAGTGGTCCCATTTTCATAAATAACTGATTTTACCTGATTTTTAGGAATTTCCAGTATGGGTCCTGTTTTCATTCCCGGATAGCGAAAACGAATCTTTTCTCCGGTCAGCTCAACGATTTTAACTTTAACAGAATCATTATTCAAACGGACAAGAATATCCTGTGAATAGGAGTGAACAGAAAATAAAAGAAATAGTGCAATGAAAAGCCCACTGCATTTGTAAAATCGTCTCATCCAGAATATTCTGAGCAGCGAATATAGGATTATGGCGGAAATAGTTCAATATCTATAGTCAGGAGGCTTGCGTTGATATGGAAGTCGGGAGTCGGAAGTCTGGAGTCATTCCTCACTGACTCCCGACTTCGACTCCCGACTACTAACTCCCGACTACTAACTCCCGACTACTAACTCCCGACTCCCGACTCCTTGCTCCCGACTACATTACAACAGTTTCCATTTTTCTTCGTTTCTTTGTCATTCCGCCATGTCCAGATTTAATATTCCCCCCACAGGTTCCTTTATTATGCAAGAAAAGCCGTCTGTCAAGAGTCCTAAAATTATTATTGCAATTGACGGTTATTCTTCCTGCGGGAAGAGTACTTTGGCTAAAGCTCTGGCTAGAAAACTGGCTTATAGTTACATCGATTCCGGAGCAATGTATCGTGCTGTCACATTATTTGTTCAGCAACATGATATTTCGCTTGAGCAGTTGGCAGAAATGACTCAAAAACAACTGGAAGGACTGATGGATAATATCCACATCAGTTTTCATGTAAATCCGGAAACCGGTTTGTCTGAAGTCTTTTTGAACGGATTAAATGTGGAAAAAAGAATCCGTGATTTAAAAGTATCGGATTGGGTGAGTCCAGTGAGTGCTGTTCCTGAAATCCGGCATCGAATGGTTGAATTACAGCAAAGTTATGGAGTACATAAAGGCATCGTGATGGATGGGAGGGATATTGGAACCAAAGTATTTCCCCATGCTGAATTGAAAATCTTCATGACTGCTCGTGATGAAGTCAGGGCAAAACGCCGTTTCGATGAATTGAACAACAAAGGCTTTATGGTCACCTTTGATGAAGTCATGAAAAATATTCGCGACAGAGATTTTACCGACACCCATCGATCAGAAAGTCCATTGCGTCAGGCAGAGGATGCAATTATTCTTGACAACTCCGATTTAACAGAGCAGGAGCAATTTGAATTCGCTTTAGAACTCGTGAAAAAACAAAATGTTCAGATTCCTGCATAGAACCTGAACATTTTTTATTCTGAGAAATGGAACCGGTTTTTCAAAAGAACTTTCCGGCCGGCACAGTTAATTCACAAGAAGTTTATTCACAAACTGATCACCATCAGCAATAATCTGGATGAGATACAAACCTGAGCTCAGGTCTTTTGTAGAAATAGTGAACTGAGATGAAATGTTGTGATGATAGTTTTTACTAAAAACTTCTTGTCCGCTGATGTTGCTGATGCGAATTTCAATTT
Source organism: uncultured Flavobacteriales bacterium (assembly GCA_964391495.1). Lineage (GTDB taxonomy): Bacteria > Bacteroidota > Bacteroidia > AKYH767-A > 2013-40CM-41-45 > JADKJP01. The sequence goes on from CAYMMN010000273.1 coordinate 2,130, forward strand.
CTGAATATTGTTTTTTGCAATTCAAAACGAACTGATTTGAAGCTGGATTGGGATATACATTGGGTTTTTCGGAATGAATATTCCCAAGGTTTGTAAGTATTCCGGAAGGTGAAACACGTGCTCCGTAAACATTTGAATTGTCAGACCAAAAAGAAGCAACAGAACCTGTCGCATCTGAAACAAGCACGAAATCCGAATAAAAAGGACCATAGTTTGAGGCGACTTGAATTCCGTCTGTTTGCCATAAAGTGGTGCTGTCACTGGTAAGACATTGCGCACGAAATGCACCACCGGTTAGATAGGCATTCACGATGGTTCCGTTTGCACCCTGCGTCAATTTAGGATAGGGGATATAGCTGCTCAGGCTGCTTACGAGCACTCCGTCTGTTGTCCATTGTGCCGTGCCTGAAGTATCTAATTTTTGAGTGTATATAAATGCGTTTGCTGCCGGCGCACGGCCATCACACCAGGTGATATAAATATCATTGCCATTTATAATGTAATCAGTTCTTGACTGATCACCTGAATAACCACAAACAGTTTTATAATTCGTGGGCCACATCAAATTTCCCCGGAGATCAGTTTTCGAGATCTGAATATCCCCTAGATTGTCATCCCAAACAAGGTAAGCGTTTGTATCCGCATCACAAATTACATTCCAACCTGTATTCCTGCCTGAAGCGCCAGCTGTCATATCAACCAGTGCTGGAAAAGTTGAAATACCATCAAGCCCGTAATGCTCCATTTTTATTGGTCCTCCTATTCCTCCACCGGATGAAGCAACATAAAATCCATTGTGATTGTCGTATTGAGGTACTGCAATGTATCCGCTTAAAGTGATGGAAAAGTTATTGATAGGCCAATGAAGATTCCCGGTAAAATCAATTCTGTTAAAACTGAAAACATCAGCACCGCCGCCGTAAGTCAGACTATATGTTATGAATGCTCCTGAATCATTCGGCATCACTTTTAAGCCGGATTCTGAAACATAAATGACACTGGCGGTTTTATTTGAAACATTCACCGGTTGATTCCACAGATGATTGCCGGAAGCATCTATATAATCACAAAATAAACTGTCACCTCCTGAGCCAAATGCTCCCTGAACCCAGGCGATGAGAAACCCATTTTGCCATGGTGCGATGTCGTATGCCCATATTTCTTTTCCAACAGTTGTATAAATGGCCTGACCATTGGCGGAAAGTAATGGTACTCCCGATGAGTCCAAATGCTGAATATACAAAGCACTTCCTGCGCTCCCGTTTCTTTTATCAATCCAGGTAGCCAGATATTCTGATCCATTCACTGAAAATGCATGTACTTTATTTTGTACATCACTCGCATTACAGACAGGATAAGGTTGTGCGGGGTCAATAGAAAATTGTGCCTTGATGGAAATGTTGAAGAACAAAAGAAGAGAAAGGAAGATGTAGATTTGTTTCATAAGCAATATTCAAATGTTAATTACGTTGTGTAAGGTGAATGTTGAAGTATTTGTTGAGCTATAAAAATAGATGAAATTTTTAACATAACTACTAATCATAGAATTCACGAAAATTTAATAATAAGAACTAACAGATTTCAACAAACAACAAACAACAAACAACCTCGAACCTCGAACCTCGAACCCGGAACCCGAAACCATTACTAATTCTTTTCCCTATCTTTGCCATCATGAAAGTCACCATTGATCCGCATTCAGGATTTTGTTTTGGAGTGGTTTACGCCATTCAAAAAGCGGAGGAAGAACTGCAGCTTTCCGGCAAATTGTATTGCCTGGGTGATATCGTTCACAATAATAAAGAAGTGGAGAGGCTTACAGCAAAAGGCCTTGAAATCATTGATCACGACCGCTTAAGAACCCTGCACGATTGTAAAGTGCTGATTCGTGCACATGGAGAACCTCCTGAGACATACGAGATTGCTTTAAAGAACAACATAGAATTAATCGATGCTTCTTGTCCAGTAGTATTGAAATTGCAACACAGAGTCAGGACCAGTTTTGACGATGTACTCGAAACCGGTGGGCAAATTGTTATTTATGGTGAAACAGGACATGCAGAGGTGAATGGACTCGTTGGTCAGACTGGCGGAACAGCTCTCATCGTTCGGAATGAAGAAGATCTGGATAAAATCGATTATTCCAGACCGGTCTATTTTTTCTCTCAAACTACCAAGAGCTCAAAAGGTTTTGAGAAAATGAGAAGCCTGCTTGAACAACGTTCAGCTGCTGCCCAGAAAAAGGAGCTACAGGAAGAATTACTGAGTTCCAATGATACCATCTGCAGACAGGTGAGTAACCGTGAACCTCAATTGAAAAAATTTTCAGCCATGCACGATGTCATTATTTTCGTTAGTGGTAAAAAAAGCTCCAACGGTAAGGCATTGTTTGAAGTATGCAATTCTGTGAACCCAAGAAGTTACTTTGTTTCTGATGTGGAAGAATTGGATCCGCACTGGTTCGATAATGCTGAATCCGTCGGAATTTGTGGAGCCACGTCTACGCCAATGTGGCTGATGGAAAAGGTGAGCAACCACATCTCCGAAACCCAAATCGCCTGAGTCAGGCTTTTTTTCTTAAAAACCTTGTTAAATAATTGGCCGGAATCGGAATCTTTAA
>CAYMMN010000274.1:0-4742 GCA_964391495.1 uncultured Flavobacteriales bacterium
ACACTTCTTCCCGTGGATAGTATATTTCTTTCGAAACGCGTTGCAACGACTGTGACTTCTTTCAGATCCTTCTGAATCGAATCAGTCGGTTGTTCAGCGGTCAATGAAAAGGAAGCCAATAAACCGGTTAATGTAAAAATTATTGCATTCAACTCCTTGATCATAACTTTGAATTATTAAATGATTAATTCAAACTAAGGAGTAAAAGGCGGAAGGATAAGGACGCGGCGCGTCAGAACCATTCGTGCTTTTTACCCGAAAGCATTGATGTTTGCATGAAGGCAGGTCTTCTGACTTACTCCTTACGAAGCGCCTTCCCGTCATTAATTTAAAGACAGTGGCAAAATGCTTCGCAAACTCATGGAGCTTACAGCAGCGGGAACTGTTCACGAATTACACGTGATTCCCTTTTAATTCCGGTAAAACCGGAAACCTTTCCGCAGGACAAATGTAACAGAAAAATTAATTCAGTTAATATAGAATAGTTAAATAATAAATCCATCCATGCACAGCAAAAAAAATATCAAATCATATTTTTGAGGCGGGTTCACTGTCTTTAAATGGATGTCTGTTTTTCCAGGATTCACCCATTTTATTTTGAAAATACTCCTGAATAACGGAAACACTCCAACGAGTGATTCTGTTGCGAATCAGAATATAATCGTTAAAATATACAGGTTGACAACCTATTACCGCTTTGGCTTCACGTGCTGTTCTTCCCAGTTCAAGTTCGTTTTTGTTTTTTAAAATTGCCTGCTCAACACCATCAAACAGAATATTGAAATATAAATTGTGAGTCTTATTATACGCATAGTCCATTCCAATATAGTGCAATTCCAAAGTATCTTTATGATCCAGCATGGTAGCAAAAGCAACTAGTTTATTGTCCAGAAAATAGCCGGTCATATGGAAACGGCTGCCACAATTTTGAAAAAGTTCTATGAAATACTTTGCGTCAACAATTCCCATTCGGATAGTTTGTTTGGAGCAAATTTCCTGGAATAACTTTGTAATTTCCTTTTGGTGAATCGTCAGTAGATTATAGTCAAATGGCTTCCGCACCAGCGCAGAGCCTGCTCTTCGAATTTTTCTTGCCCGCTGTCCGTATTTGTGTGTAAGTGCCTTTTCATAATCCTGATACGTATTCCATGTTGGCCTTATCTTTAACTTCATGGTTAAATCTGTACCAAAAACACTTAGTCTGTATGATTTCACAACATCCGGAATGAAATTGTCAGGCATGTCTTTTAATACCAATACATCATGCTTTTCTTTTGAAGCGAATGCTAAAATTATTTCCAGCATTTGCGTTTCTGAGATTTTGCCGAATGGAGAATCGAGAGGAGGGAAGTCTACCGCGAATAAATTTCCGCAAATGACAATACGAAATGGAAAGAAACGAACCAGTATTGATGCCAGTTTTTGCCAGACATTACTTCCTGATACAGAAAGGTTATAATGCCCGAATTTCATGAGCTGAAAATACACGCGTCCAACAACCTTGTTTTCTTTTAAAATCAGTAGATAGCGAAAGGACAAATCTAGAGCTTCCGCCCGTTCAAGTGCACATAAATAATCGGATTGTAAAGCTGAATCAGGAGCACTCAGCTGATCCCACTGCTCTCGAAACGCACCATCCAGAATTGTGTCGTGTACTTTTACATTAAATTCATCAATCGAATATTCCCAAAGAAGCATAAACAATAAACAAAATTGAATGAAATTAGATATGCTTTAATAAAAAAAAAGGGAGCAACGCTCCCAAAAATACTCTTTTCATTTTATTCATTCCCTTCCAACATGAAATTTCCTTGTCAGGATATCGGAATTGTTTTGCATCCGAAGAAAATACACTCCATCGCTGAAATTTTCAGTTTTCAGGAAGAGTGAATTGAAACCTTTATCCACATGGACAGTCCTGCTTTCCATAAGGGCTCCATTGGACGAATAAACTTCAAGAACAAATTCACCTTTATATGGAGAGTTTAAATGAACTGTAGAATTTCCATCATTTTTTGAAGAAACATAAACATCAATCAAATCGCGTTCTGAGCAACTATGAACTTTTATGGGCTCAAATGTCTCTGACCGGTTATCATAATCCGTTTGCGTGAGTCTGTAAAATGAATTTTGGTTATAAGGATTTCGGTCAACAAAAGAATAATCAATCAATTGAGTGCTATTGTTGGAGCCCGCAACAGTACCTGCTATTTCCCATTCGACACCATCAAGGCTTCGCTCAATCGTGAAATAACTATTGTTGACTTCGGTTGCGGTGGTCCATGTTAATTGAATATCTGTTCCTTCGCATTCCCCGTTAAAATGAACAAGCTCAACAGGTAAAAGGTTTGCACTGCCTGAAAGTGTCCACCAGGTTCCAAAGATACCCAGAGTATTCGCTTGTGTGCCGTTTGTAACACTGGATTGTGTTCCCGGTACAGGATTGGTCCATGATACTACAGGAGCTACCCACCGTTGAGCGAGCAAAGTGCTGATGGTTCCTACTTCTGCAGGAGTTGCTTTGAACAGAATGTTTGCTGTAGCAGTTGTGCCGGTGATATCTATGTTCCAGAATCGGTCAACCGTAAAGGCACTATTATCTGTCCCGCCATTATTACGCATGTGAGTAACAGTAGGGGGATAAGGAAGATTTGCAAAAGTGGTATGATAAGTTCCGATTTTTACAGTGTCCACTGTTCCGCTTGCAGGTGTAAAAGTGAGAGGAATATAATTAGCGGCATCATAACCAAAATGGAAGATGTGACTGGTCAGATTAGTTCCCATAATCCATTTTACAATACCGGTGCCATTCTCAACTTCACTCCGAATATAGCCATTGGTTCGCGCCATACCGGTACTGGTTTTGTTTTCGATAACGATCATTCGTCCACCACCGTTTGAAGGGATATGATCATCGTCTAAATTCAATTCTCCTGCTGTAAGGATCAGTGAATTACGCACAAAGGTTGATGAATCATTCGGAACATTTGTAGGATAAACGTATTCAGTATTTGCAGTTCCACCAAAATTAATATCCAAATTTCCGTATTTGTGCTGTGCCGATTTAGCTTTTCCAACCCCTATACCGGTGACTATCTGATTGTCTACACCATAATATTCAACATAGGATGAGCTGGCCAGGTAAAAATCAAGACTATCTGCGAGTGTAGTTGAAAAGGCCGCATTAGTTGTTGCATTATACATACCATTGGGATGCTGAGTACGTATGCGTCCAAGATTTGTAATTCCGGAATACATCTTTACAGCATTACTGTATAATTTATTGGTGCGCATTGCAAGGACACCGTTTACATTGATAAGCATCCAGTCAGGAAGGGCAGAAGGTGTCTGGTGTGATGCCAACTGAAGATTTCCACTGATCATATCCAATGTACAATTCGTCAAAACATTTTGTTTTATTTGTTGAATGTCGTGATTTCCTGAGCGATTGAAATTAATGGTACCGTTTCTTCCAAAATTTAAAATGCCACATACAGTACCCGTACCCGGGTTGGTCATTGTCATATTCCCACTACCACCAAGAGTATAGTTTGGACTCTTAATAGTAAGCACAAGATTCAGGGAACTCGGAACGCTGGTTGCATTATCAAAATAAAAAGTACCTGAGTTATGAAGGAAATCTCCGTTAATGTCATCATTCGAATTCACGGTCATAATTATGGAAGAAGAAGCGCCTAATGCATCACTTGCATTGTTGTGCATATAAAAGGTTCCACCGGTTTGGGAATAGCCGCCAAGGATATTGACAATGGATGCTGTTGCATCGGCTCCTTTAATACTCAGGGAACCACCGGAAATAGCCACATCATTATTTATAAGGATTGTATCATTTTGAGTGCTGGCTGACAGAAAATTGTTGCCTCCACTGACATTGACACTTCCCAAAACTGTCATTTTAACGACGTGACCGGTGCTCAAAGCATTAGCCTGGGTACAATTAAAACTATTGTTACCGTTCGAAATGTTAATTGACCCAATTGTTACATTTTCTGTTCCACCCGACTGACTGGAAATAAACGTTCCATTCACGCCACTGATGATTAGGCTACCAGTGATATTAAGGTTTAGCAATAAATTATTATTGTCGAATCCGACTTTTCCGATTCCAATAAATGTAAATTCATCACTTACCGAAGTGAAATTTACTTTACAATTGCCATTAATGGTGAATGCTCCTGTGAGAGCTGAGTTATTGCAACTATAAAACCCGGAAAAAATCCCACCATCATAATCAATACTTCCGGCAGTGAAAGTGATAGTGCCGGTATTAGAATAGACAGTATTGTTTTGAGCTTTGAAAAAGCCGGCATTCACATCAACAATTCCTGTGACCGTAAATGTTGCAGGACCGCTTCCATTTAGGATTCCTGAAAAACTCCCGCCATTTTGTACAAAATTAGCGCCGACAGAAAATATTAATGATGCTGCACTGGAATCTACACCTATTACTCCTTGTCCTGAAACAGTACCTGAATTTAATACATTGAAATTGCCGGTAGTTTTAATAATTGTATTTCCTGCTGACCTGTTTCCTTTAAAATAATCAGAAGCCGTAGTTGAGTTAAATGTGAAGTCACCACCAACAATTACCGAATCAATTGAAATGTTTGGTAAATAAGTCTGGCCGATAAACTGTCCTTTTGTTTGAATAAAATTCCGTGCTGCGCTTATTGTGAATGCGCCATTGGTGTATGCACCGATAGTTAATGCTCCGGTTCCAT
>CAYMMN010000275.1:0-4726 GCA_964391495.1 uncultured Flavobacteriales bacterium
GATCTTATCGCCGATCAATGCTTTCACATTGCTCATTGCTTCAGGATCATAAGCACTGATCTGACTTCCTTCTTTGAGAAGGGTGTTAATGATTTCTACGGCAGGAGCTTCACGGATATCGTCTGTATCAGGTTTAAAAGCAAGTCCCCAAAAAGCGATTTTCTTTCCTTTCAGATCATTTCCAAAATGCTTTTTCATTTTTTCAACGATTGTCAGTTTCTGTGCGGCATTTACTTTCATTACAGACTCCAGAATCTTGAAATCGTAATTGAAGTCTTTGGAAGTTTTAGATAACGCTGCCACATCTTTCGGGAAACAGCTTCCGCCATAACCAATTCCGGCGAAGAGAAAACGCTTTCCAATTCTGTCGTCCGATCCGATTCCAATTCTAACTGCATCTACATTCGCTCCGGCTCTTTCGCAGAGGTTGGCAATTTCATTCATGAAAGATATTTTTGTCGCCAGAAATGCATTGGCCGCATACTTTGTCAATTCAGCACTTCGTTCGTCCATGAAATAAATAGGATTACCTTGTCTGACGAATGGTGCATACAATTCGTTCATGATTTTTTTGGCGCGTTCGGAATGTGTACCAATGACAACTCTGTCGGGTTTCATGAAATCATCCACAGCAAAACCTTCCCGTAAAAATTCCGGGTTAGAAATAACATCAAATTCAGTTTTACAGTTTTCCGCAACCACTTGCCTGACCCGTTCTGCCGTTCCAACAGGAACTGTGCTTTTGTTGACAATGATTTTATAATCCTTAATCAGGTGACCCAGTTGTCCGGCTACCTGCAATACATATTTTAAATCAGCCGAACCGTCTTCTCCGGGAGGAGTGGGCAAGGCGAGAAAGATGATTTGGGCCTCTTCGATTCCTTTTGCCAGATCTGTTGTAAACAACAATCGACCTTGTTTGATGTTACGTTCAAAAAGAACATCGAGGTGAGGTTCGTAAATCGGGATTTCGCCATTCTTCAGGCGTTCCACTTTTTTGGCGTCAATATCCACGCAGAGAACATGATTACCTGTTTCTGCAAAACAAGTTCCGGTTACTAACCCAACATAACCGGTACCGACTACAGCAATTTTCATTTGTGATAATTTTAGTAGATGAAAATATTCTTGAACAACGAATTCGCCTTACTTCAGGAATTCAAGCACTTTGGAAGTGATTAATCGCAGCACTTCTTCAGAAAGTTCAGTATGAATTGGTAAAGAAATTACATTGGCGCAGAGCCATTCAGTAACAGGAAAACTTCCTTCTTTGTATCGGGGGTCACGATACGCTTTTTGGAGATGCAATGGAACTGGATAATAAATCATTGAAGGAATTTCCAGTTCCGCTAGAAATTCACGCAGCTTGTTTCTGTCGGCTCCTTTAAGTACGAGAGTATATTGATGGAATACATGTTCAGAAGAAGGGAACCTGACTGGTGTTACTATCTTTGGATGATTCGCAAATGCTTTGTCGTAATAGTCCGCTACCTTTTGTCTCGCGGCAGCATATTCATCAAGGTGACGTAATTTAATTCTGAGGATAGCAGCCTGAATACTGTCCAGTCGAGAATTCACACCGATCTCATCATGATAATACTGTACGCTTTGACCATGATTGGCCATCATGCGGATTTTTTTCGCGAGTACATCGTCGTTGGTGTACAAGGCACCACCGTCGCCGTAGCAACCCAGATTTTTTGAAGGGAAGAAGGATGTACATCCGACAGTACCGATGGTGCCTGCTTTTTTAATTTCACCGGATTTCAGTCGGTAATTAGCGCCAATTGCCTGCGCGGTATCTTCGAGTACAAATAATTTGTGACGCGTTGCAATGTCCATGATAGCATCCATGTCGGCACACTGACCGAACAGATGCACAGGAACAATCGCTTTTGTTTTTGGTGTGATCGCAGCTTCAATCGCTTTCGGATCGATGGTAAATGTTTCAGGGTTGACATCCACCAACACCGGTTTTAATTTCAGCAAAGCAATTACTTCTGCTGTCGCTACATAGGTAAAATCAGCGGTGATTACTTCATCACCCGGTTGGAAATCCAGCGCCATCATCGCGATCTGAAGTGCATCTGTTCCATTCGCACAGGGGATCACATGTTTAACGCCAAGATATTTTTCGAGTTCTGCCTGGAAAGATTTTACTTCAGGACCATTGATAAAAGCAGCGGAGTGGATGACATCTAAAACAGCTTTGTCGATTTCCGGCTGTATTTTCTGATATTGACCGATCAGGTCAACCATTTGAATTTTTCTCATTCCTTAGATTTGAAAGCATGCGAAGATAGTTATTTATTTGGCTCCTTTGGGGCACTTTTCATAGGGAGTTTTGAAAAATACAGCGTTGTAAATTGTTGATAAAAAGGAATTTACGTTGATTAAGTCTGAGGCTCTGTTGTCCCTCCCTCCAGACCCAATATCTTTGAGCAGAAAGGCTATCTTTGTCACCTTTAAAGCTTGAATATGGCCAAAACAAAATTTACAAAACAGCATTACCTGAAATGGTACGAAGACATGTTACTCATGCGAAAATTTGAGGAACGTGCGGGTCAGTTGTACGGTATGCAAAAAATAAAAGGGTTTTGTCACCTGTATATCGGGCAAGAAGCTTTGGTAGCCGGTGCAATGACTGTTTTGAAACCCGAAGACAACATGATTACCGCTTATCGTGATCATGCTCATGCTCTCGGAAAGGGAACATCAGCCAGAGCTGTCATGGCTGAATTGTATGGTAAAGCCACAGGTTGTTCAAAAGGCAAAGGCGGCTCAATGCACATGTTCGATAGTAAAAACAGATTTTTCGGCGGACATGGTATTGTGGGCGGACAAATTCCTCTTGGGGCCGGTATTGCATTTGCAGAAAAATACCTCGGAACAAAAAGTGTTACACTTTGTTACATGGGTGATGGCGCCACCAGACAAGGTGCTTTGCACGAAACCTTTAATATGGCCATGACCTGGCAAATTCCTGTTATTTTTATCATTGAAAATAACAATTATGCCATGGGAACTTCTGTAGAACGTACCAGTAATGTTACGGACCTATATAAACTCGGATTATCTTATGATATGCCATCTGAACCGGTGGATGGAATGAGTGTTGAAGCGGTTCATGAAGCGGTTGAAAAAGCTGCTGAACATGTTCGTTCGGGTAAAGGACCATATTTGTTGGAAATGAATACCTATCGCTACAAAGGACATTCCATGAGTGACCCGGCGAAATATCGCACAAAGGAAGAAGTGGAAGCATACAAAGCGAAAGATCCTGTTGAAATGGTTTTGAAAACAATTTTGGAAAAGAAATATGCAACCGATCGGGAGTTAGAGGTTATTCAAAACAGAGTAAAGGATATTGTCGAAGATTCAGTAAAGTTTTCTGAAGAGTCTCCTTACCCGGATCCAAGTGAATTGTTCCAGGACGTCTATGTACAAACGGATTATCCGTATATCATGGAATAGAAATTAATTTCATCAGCATTTATTTAAATTTTAAATTTCAAAAAAACAGAAGAATGGCTGAAATTGTCAGGATGCCAAAAATGAGCGATACAATGACTGAAGGTGTTGTCGCGAAATGGCATAAGAAAGTTGGTGATAATATTAAAAGTGGTGAGTTGGTTGCTGAAATTGAAACCGACAAAGCCACCATGGAATTTGAATCATATCAGGAAGGTGTATTGCTTTATCGTGGTGTTGAAGAAGGTAAATCAGCTCCGGTAGATGGCATCCTGGCTATTCTTGGAAAAGCCGGTGAAGATTACAAAGCATTGCTGAGCGCAGAACAAAGTAAACCTGCAGCAAAACCTGCTGAACCTGTCGCTGCTACGCCTGCACCAAAAGCAGCACCTGCACCGGTTGTTGAACCGGTTGTGGCGGAAAAACCTAAGCCTGCGCCAGCTCCGGCTCCCGTAGTGAGCACCGATGGCAGAATGAAGGCATCTCCTCTTGCCAAAAAACTTGCCAGTGAAAAAGGTATTGACATCACCCAAGTGATGGGTAGTGGAGAAAAAGGAAGAATTGTTAAGCGTGACATCGACTGGTTCAAGCCCGGAATGATTTCAGCATCTGCCGGAAATTATGTTCCTGCTGCAGCAGTGACAACCGAAAGTTTCGATGAGATTCCGGTTTCTCAGATGCGCAAGACTATTGCAAAACGTTTGAGTGAAAGTAAATTCAGTGCTCCACATTTTTATCTGACCATGGAGCTGGATATGGATAATGCAATATCAGCAAGGGAATCCATCAATGCCGTAACCGGATCAAAAATATCTTTTAATGATCTGGTGATAAAAGCTGCTGCATCTGCATTACGTCAGCATCCGAAAGTGAATTCTTCCTGGCTGGGCGATAAAATCCGTACGAACCATCACATTCATATTGGTGTTGCTGTTTCTGTTGAAGAAGGTTTGCTTGTTCCTGTGGTAAGATTCGCGGATTCAAAAACACTTCGTCAGATCAACGCTGAAGTGAAAACATACGCTCAAAAAGCCAAGGATAAAAAACTTCAGCCATCTGATTGGGAAGGAAATACTTTTACAATTTCTAATCTGGGAATGTTTGGTATCGATGAGTTTACCGCGATCATCAATCCACCGGATGCTTGTATTCTTGCAGTAGGTGGTATCCAGCAAAAACCTGTTGTTAAAAACGGACAGGTTGTTCCCGGAAATGTGATGAATGTAACGCTTAGCTGCGATCACAGCGTAGTGGA
>CAYMMN010000276.1:0-4687 GCA_964391495.1 uncultured Flavobacteriales bacterium
CAGTTTCCGGTTTGGATGAGTGATATCTACAACTTGAATGATGCCTGTCAGATGCTTGATACACTTGGTCAGATACTTAGGAAACACGGTTCTTCCCAAAGAATGATTCGGGATATCGCTGATTCATTTAAAGAGCTTGAAAACTATCGACCCGAAATCCCGAAAAAAACAGCCTATCTGATCTGGAAAGAACCATGGATGGTTGCAGGCCGGCACACTTTCATAAACGATATGCTTGAAAGATGTGGATTTGTAAATATATTTTCTGGCAAACTTCGCTATCCCGAAACCAATCCTGAGGAGCTTCTTCAAATGAAACCGGAATTGGTTTTATTATCATCTGAACCCTATCCATTTAAAGAAAAGGAGCTGCAATTCATGAAAGAGCTTTTACCGGAAGCAGAAGTCTTTCCGGTAGACGGGGAGGCATTTTCATGGTATGGATCTCGCTTATTAAAAGCTCCTGAATATTTCAAAACACTTTTCTTACAAATCAATTCTGCTTCGTAACTTTGAAACTCAACCCCAATCCTAAAAACTATCCTGTGCTTACCACATTTCTGAGAATCTTTATGTTCTCCGTGCTATTGTACAGCTCAGCTACAGTACAAGCCCAAAAAGTAGGTCTTGTGCTCAGCGGAGGTGGTGCACGTGGTTTAGCCCATATTGGAGTGATGAAGGCACTTGAGGAATATGGGATTCCAATTGATTATGTTGCCGGTACATCTGCCGGCTCCATAGTAGGTTGTATGTATGCAATGGGGCTCTCTCCCTCCCAAATGGATTCGCTCGTTCATACAGAGGAATTTTACAATTGGGCAACAGGAACAATTGATGAAAATTATACATACTATTTCCGGAAAAGGGAAGAAAATGCTTCCTGGATCAATCTGAAATTTTCACTTGATTCAATCATCCAGACGACTCTGCCAACAAGTCTTGTAAGCTCAGTTCCGATTGATTACGCACTGATGCAATACACCGCTCCTGTCATAGCGGCTGCGGATTATAATTTTGATTCCTTGTTTGTTCCATTTCGCTGTGTTGCTGCAGATATTGAAAACAAGAAAACAGTGATTTTTAAAGACGGAGACCTGGGAATGGCTGTTCGGGCATCTTCCGCATATCCATTTTATTTCAGACCTGTTGTCTTTGATGGCAAAATTTTATATGATGGAGGAATGTACAATAATTTTCCTGCGGATGTAATGCTTGCGGATTTTCAACCCGATATCATCATAGGAATTAATTCAGGAGGTAGTACGATGGCTACTTCCGAAACAAACATCATTTCACAGATTCGTGCTATGATGACGACCCCAACAAACTTTTCCGTGATTTGTGAAAATGGAATTTTAATCGAACCCAATACGGATAAATTCGGCTTGTTCGATTTTAACAATATTGATGGTCTGATAGATGAGGGATACAAAGCTGCCATTGCTCAAATGGAACGCATTCAGTTCAATATTCAACGAAGAATTAACAATGATTCTTTGGAAAAACGCAGAGAAATTTTTAGAGGCAATCTGAAAAGCGTATTAATAGACAATGTGGTGATTGAAGGCATCAACAGTAAACAATCTGAATATGTTCGACAGGTATTAAAGCCCTCCTACTCTCCTATCCCTCTTTCCAGATTGAAAGCTGCATACTTTCAACTTGTAGCTGATCAGAATATCAAGTCAATCTTTCCAACTTTGAAATACAACAAAGTGACCGGATTTTACGACATGAAGGTGAGGATTCAAAGGGAAAAAGACCTGATCACCCAATTCGGAGGTAGTGTTTCATCTCGCCCGATCAGTGAAGCTTTCATAGGACTTCAATACAATTTGTGGCACAAGAAAGCATATTCCTTCAGTGGAAATTTTTATTTCGGGAAATTGTATACCTCCGGACAAGTTAAAGTCAGGATGGATTCACCTGCAAGACTCCCCTATTTTCTGGAAGCTGCAGCGACCATCAATCAATATGATTTCTTCCGAAGCAGTAATGCATTCTTCACTGATCAGAAACCCGCTTATATCGTAAAGTCAGATCAGGATTATGGTTTAAGTCTGGGATTACCCGCCAGAAACAAAGGAAAAATCATTGCCTCTTCGTCCTATTTCAGAATCGCGGATAATTATTATCAAACTTCCAACTTTTTACAGAACGATACCGCTGACAAATCCATTTTGAAAGGTATGACAGGGTCACTGGAATTTGAACGAAACACGCTTAACAAAAAACAATATGCGAACCAGGGAACTTTCCTGAATGTCAGGCTTCGTTATGTGAATGCGAATGAATACACCATCCCAGGATCAACTTCGGTTGACAGAAGTTTGCGTGAGGATAATCACCAGTGGTTTCAGTTAAAAATTGCTTACGAGAATTATTACAAAAGAAGAGGGCGAATCAAGCTGGGATTTTATCTTGAAGCAGCTGCTTCTGATATTCCATTCCTGGCTAATTATACTTCTACAATTCTCAATTCTCCTTCATTTAACCCTGTCCAGGAAACCAAAACACTTTTTCTTCCGAATTTCCATGCACACAATTTTGCAGGGGCCGGGTTAAGAAATGTGATCATGATTACCAATAATCTGGATATGCGCTTGGAAGCTTACGTTTTCCAACCCTACGAAGAATTGGTACGCACTCCTGATCTTAAGACACAATACGGTGAACCGCTTTCGAGAAGATATTATATTGGTTCCCTTGGAGCTGTTTTTCACAGTCCCCTGGGACCGGTTGGCGCCTTCCTGAATTATTATGATGATCGGAAAAATCCTTTTTCCTTCCTGTTTCAGGTCGGGTTCCTGATTTACAACAGAAGTGCATTGGATTGACCGGGAAATGTTAAAACTTTCCTCCAGTTTATTTGTTATCTATTAAAAGAAAAAACTATGTTCATGTTAATCACACTGCTATCTCTTCTCGGCAATGCAACTCAAAATGCCTACTCATTCAAGGTAAAAGACATAAGTGGTAAGGAAATCAGCCTGGATCAATTTAAAGGGAAAAAATTATTGATCGTAAATACAGCATCTGCATGTGGATATACTCCACAATACGAAGGCTTAGAAAAACTTTACGAAGAACAAAAAGACAAACTGGTGATCATTGCTTTCCCTGCTAATAATTTCGGGGGCCAGGAACCGGGAACCAACGAAGAGATTTCTGCTTTTTGCAAAAAGAACTATGGTGTTTCGTTTCCGGTCATGTCAAAAATTTCAGTCAAGGGTGAAGACATCGATCCACTTTTCAAATGGTTGACTTCTCAGACAAACCCTGATTTTACGGGTGATATCAACTGGAACTTCGAGAAATTTCTGATTGATGAAAATGGGAATCTTGTTCACCGTTTTCGTTCGAAAGTTGCCCCTGACAACGCTGCATTACTCGAGGCTATCCTGAAAAAATGAATTGAGGAATATTCCGGTTTTGCCCGGAATTTTCAATCACTCTACTTCACCTTTTATTAATCGAACTCTGAATCCAAGAATAATTCCGGTGAAAAGCAGGAAGATGTAAATGCAAAAACTGACCAATGGAAACCAGAGAGAAATTATCAATGGTACGATTGAAACAGGAATATAAAACAACACAGCTTTACTATTTTCTTTATAACGCTTCATATCTACGAGAGGAGAAAGGTGTCCTTTTCTCATGGCGTAAGTTCCCAGTGTGTAAACTATAACCGGAATCAACAGCCATGGAATGCCAAACAAAATCATGGCGGTTGAATTATCAGGATATTCACCAATCAAACCGGTTGGAAACGGGACAAAGCAAACCACAAGGAGATATAAATTATTCAGCCAGAGCATTACATTGTCAACCCGGATGAAAACTCTGAACAGCACATTGTGACTGAACCATAAATTGATCACAAAAAGAAAACTGAGTATAAAACTTAAAAATTTGTTTCGAAGCAACCATAGCGCTTCCCACAATGCATCCGGAGCATGACTTTCTTTGAGTTCCGGGATTTTTAAGTCGAGAACCAATAGTGTGACAACAATTGCAAAAACGCCGTCACTAAGCATTTCCACTCTTTCATTTTTATAAAACTTTTCCAGAAAATTCTTGGTTTCCATTGCATTCCATTTTTGAGGGTTCTAAAAAATTTAGAAACTTGAAAATAGTATGTGTCAATGTGTAAGCCAAAATTTCTACATTTATCAATATGAAATCTATACACGATATAAGAAAAGTAGAAAATTTTCACATTTTACTTTGGCTCTTGAAGGATTTGTGTTGGGTGAGTTTATCAAAAATGCTGGGCGTTATCATGATTGCCCCTACCCTCGCGTTTGCAATTTTTATTACCTGGAGAAACAGGTTCGATAAAGCGGAGCTCTTACACAATCTTGCAATTTGCTTGTGGATTTGCGCGAATTCCGTGTGGATGATAGGTGAATTTTACTTTGATGATACTACAAGAGGAGCTGCGATGTTTTTCTTTATCGCCGGTCTGATATCAATGGCTTATTATTACCTTATAGAAGATCTTCCCAGGAGATTCAAGAACAGAAAAAATGGATCCTGATCTTGTTTGCTCCAATGGAAATGTCCAATAAAAAATACATTTATTTACAAAATTCATGTTTTGGTAATGTGATTTTCTTATACTTGTAGGATTAACTTTTCCTTTGATCACCCCCCCCCCTTTCCACTGCGTAAGATCTTATGGAAG
>CAYMMN010000277.1:0-4687 GCA_964391495.1 uncultured Flavobacteriales bacterium
TCTATTTTTAATAGAGCTAAGAACAGGAAAATTTCCCGAATCAATTTTGAACCTTACAGGACCATGATTCATCAAAAAAAAAAGAAGTGATCAGTATTCCCTTCGAATTTCCTTTCATGAAGTTGTTGGGACTTAATTTCTAATTCTTCAACCGATACTTTTTCCAATCTTTAAAACAGCAGCTATTGTGTTTTAATCAATGTTCAGGATAAACTTCAATCACTTCAGGAAGGGCAGGGGCTGTAATTACATTTTTTCTTCAGGAATTCGTTGAAAAGAACCGGGAAGGAACAAGCACCCTTGATTTAAAAAAAGTATTTTTGAGGAATCTAATTTCCGGCATTGGTGATCTGTCCTGATGCTGTTCAAACTGAGTCAATGAAGTCGAATTACCTGGAACAGTTAAATGAAGCGCAAAAGGCCGCGGTGGTGCAAACCGATGGACCGGTAATGATTATTGCCGGTGCAGGGTCAGGGAAAACTCGGGTATTGACGTACAGAATCGCTCACCTTCTGGAAAAAGGAGTGGATGCTTTCCACATTTTATCCCTGACCTTTACCAACAAGGCTGCACGTGAAATGCGTGAACGTATTGAACGAATAGCAGGGAATGAAGCGAAGAATTTATGGATGGGAACATTTCACGCGGTCTTTGCAAAAATCCTGCGTATCGAAGCTGAGAAGCTGGGCTTTCCTTCAAACTTTACCATCTACGACACGGACGATTCGAAGAGTCTACTCAAAGACATTGTGAAAGAGCAGGGACTTGATGATAAGATTTACAAACCGGATGTTGTGCTGCACAGAATTTCCGCGGCAAAAAATAATTTGTACTCGTGGAAAGAATATCAGGATAATCCCAGTTTTGTTAGTGATGATCATAGCAGCGGCCGTCCAAAGATTGGGCATCTCTACGAATTGTATGTAAAACGATGTTTCAAAGCGTCAGGAATGGATTTCGACGATTTGCTTTTCAACATGCATATTCTCTTATCCAAATATCCCGACGTTCTTCATAAATATCAGCACAAGTTCAGGTATATTCTTGTCGATGAGTTTCAGGATACCAATTTCGCGCAGTACTCCGTGCTGAAGAAGTTATCAGCGGCGTTTGAAAATATTTGTGTAGTAGGTGACGATGCGCAGTCGATTTATGCATTCCGTGGAGCGAATATTCAGAACATTCTTTCTTTCGAAAGAGATTTTCCGGATCTGAATGTTTTCAAACTGGAACAAAATTATCGTTCAACAAAAAATATTGTACACGCTGCAAATAGTGTGATTGATAAGAACAAAAGCCAGCTGAAAAAGAATGTCTGGACGGATAATGATCTGGGTGAAAAAATTTCACTCATGCGGGCTTTGAGTGATAATGAAGAGGGAGTAATGGTTGCCAATTCCATCTTTGAAACGAAGGTGAACAGGCAATGGAGAAATAAGGACTTTGCAATTCTTTATCGTACCAATGCGCAATCGAGGGCAATGGAAGAAGCGCTCCGGAAGATGAATATTCATTACCGGATTTACGGAGGGTTGTCGTTTTACAAACGGAAAGAAATTAAAGACCTTCTCGCATATTTTCGACTGGTTATAAATCCGCACGATGAGGAAGCTTTGAAACGGATTATCAATGTTCCTGCAAGAGGAATCGGAAAAACGACAATAGAAAAGATGACTGTGGTGAGTTCTGAAAAGGACAAAAGTCTCTGGCAATTGATAGAAGACCCGTTTCAAAATCCATGTGCCTTCAACAGTGGTACTCTCGGACGGATCCAGGATTTTGTGACCATGATTAAAAGTTTCGCTGTTCGTTTGAAAACTGAAAATGCTTTTGATCTGGCTTCCGGAATTTCTACATCGACAGGATTGCTGCGTGAATTGTATTCCGACAAAACACCGGAAGGATTAAGCAGGTATGAAAACGTTCAGGAATTGTTGAATGGTATCAAAGAATTTGTCGAAACAGGAAGAAGCATTACTCCTCGTAGAGACGAAGAAGTGAATCAGGATCCGGATGCAATTCGTACACTTGATCAGTTTATGCAGGATATTTCATTGCTCACCGATGCGGATGATGAAGATCCTGAGAATGATGATAAGGTGAGTCTGATGACAATCCATGCAGCAAAAGGGTTGGAGTTCCCTGCAGTCTATATTGTAGGACTGGAGGAAAATTTGTTTCCATCTCAGATGTCGATGGATTCAAGGGAAGATCTGGAAGAAGAGCGCCGGCTTTTTTATGTTGCCATCACCCGTGCTGAAAAAAAACTGACCATATCCTTTGCAAATTCGCGATACAAATGGGGAAATCTCATCAATTGTGAACCCAGTCGTTTTATCGAAGAAATCGATCCGGATTTTGTTGAAGAAGTAGGAGGGCAAAATCACAAGCATCATGGCAATTTGTTCTTCGATCAGCACATGGAAGAAAGGTGGGATCCGCGACCTGTAAAAAAGGAAACTCCTCTGGTGAAAAAACCGGTACAGCATCTCAAGAAAATTGACTCTTCTGAAGTAGAGAATTTTGTTTCCGATGATGCTAATCTGATCCAGGCAGGCATGCAGGTTGAACATCAGCGTTTTGGCCCCGGAAAGGTATTATTGGTCGAAGGAAAGGCATCTGACCTTAAAGCAACGATATTTTTTCAGGGATTTGGCCAAAAACAGCTTCTTTTGAAGTATGCAAAACTGAAGATCATTGGAAGTTGAGTTTGTTTTGAATATATTTGTTCGCGAGACGAAAGTTCCTTCACCGGGTTATTTATCAAATTAGTTTATTGTACCGGGGAGGATTCGCTTAATTTCCCTTTATTTTTTATACATGTCAAAAACACAAAAGAAAAGTTCATTCGTGGACTGGAGTGCTGGTATGGATTACAACAGCCAGCGGGAATTACTTCCGATTTCAGAGTATGGTAGAAGTATTCGTAACATGGTTACATACGCGGTTACCATTGAAGATCGTGAGGCCCGAAACAAAGCTGCTCAGGCAATTGTTACAGCCATGGCTTGTCTGAACCCACAGGTTCGCGAGCTGGTTGATTATAAACACAAATTGTGGGATCATTTGTTTATTCTCTCTGATTTCAAACTAGATGTTGATTCACCGTTCCCGATACCATCGAAGGAAGTAGTGAAAGCAAAACCCCGTCAGCTACAGTACCCGACCAGTGATATTCGTTATAAATATTATGGTAAGGTCATGGAAGCGATGATCCGCAAAATAGCTGAGATGGAAGAAGGACCGAGGAAAGAACAAATTACTCAGAACCTCGCCAATTTCATGAAGATGTCATATCTGACATGGAATAAAGACACTGTCGATGATTCCACAATCCTGAAACATCTTGAAGAGTTATCCGCAGGAAATCTCAGACTGCATGAATCGGCTAAGCTGAATCACACCGCAGAAATTCTCGCGATGAACAAAGAGAAAATGCAAAGAGAAAATGCTTTGAAGAACAAGAATAAACGAATGATCAAAGGAAAAGGAAAGAGAAAATAAACCAGAGATTTTAATAAGGAATTTCCCCCTCTGTATTCTTATTATTCATTTTTGAACTTCAACAATGAGCTCCAACAAATCTTTCAGTTATTCCGACGAACCGGAACCACATAAACAACGCACGAAACAAATTCTTGCGAGTCATCCGGATGTAAGACAATTGATCGGAAAAAATCCGTATACAATTCTTGCGATTATTTTCTGTGTAGGCTCAATGATTTTTTTGGCATGGTTTCTCCGTGACTCACCATGGTGGGCAATGTTGCTTGTAGCATATCTGGTGGGTGCATTCTTTAATCATGCTTTATTTGTACTTATTCATGAGTGTTCGCACAATCTTCTTTTCAAAAGGAAATTCTGGAATTACGTCGCTTCCATCGTCGCGAATCTTCCTCATGGTTTGCCTAGCGCAGTATCGTTTACCCGTTATCACCTGATGCATCATTCCTACCAGGGACACCATGATTGGGATGCGGATCTTCCTGATTTCTGGGAAGCGCGTTTGTTTGGAAATAATTTTTTCAGCAAAGCCTTATGGTTGTTTCTCTTCCCGTTTTTCCAGTTGATCAGGACATTCCGCTTGAAAACAATAAAACCAATTGATGGTTGGATTGTAACGAACTGGGTTGTTCAATTTGCATTCGATGCCGCCATCTGGATGCTTTGGGGACCACAGGCGTTTTTGTTCCTCTTGCTTAGTTTTTTCTTCTCTGTTGGTTTGCATCCATTGGGTGCAAGATGGATTCAAGAACATTATCTCACCCTGGATGAAAAGCAGGAAACCTATAGCTATTATGGTCCGCTCAATATTGTGGCGTTCAATGTTGGTTTTCACAATGAACATCATGATTTTCCCAGTGTACCCTGGAACAAATTACCTGAAATAAAAAGCAAAGCACCGGAATATTATAATCCGCTGAAGTATCATCGCTCATGGACTGCATTGTTCTTTCGTTTTTTGTTTGATAATAAGATCACGCTCCATTCCCGAATGGTTCGAAAGGAAAAGGCAAGAACGCCTGTCACAGATCAGAATAATTGATGCTTTAATTGAAAAGACTCAAATTGATTTACCTGAAGCTTTAATAGAAGAAAAAACAAATTCTGTTCAAGCTCAATTTGAAAATCAAATTCGTCAAAATGGCTTAGACCCAAAAATGTACTATGAAATCATGGCACAAA